>JAURZE010000006.1 GCA_030653545.1 Nitrospira sp.
TTCATCATTGCAGGAGCAATTACAAACGTTGCGAGACAGCGAGGCGCGGAAGGGAGTGCGCGAGGGACAGAATTTCGGTGACCGCGGCGCCACCGGCCCGCAGGGCGAAACCTCCAAGGGCGGGGGCGGGGCGGAACGATCGCCGGCAGCCAACAAGTAACGTCCGCGTCAAGTGGCCGGCGCTCCTTTACTTCCGTTTCGTGAACGGGGAAGGGGCGCTGGCTTTCTTATAGCGGTGTGATGGAACGTCGTCAGACAAGAGCGATGGATCACCGAAGCCTCTCACATGGCCGGCCCGTTGGCTCCCAGCGCCTCTGAAGCCTCCCTAAATGCATCTGATCGTCGTTGAGCTGGTCCTGGTAGGAAACGGCCCGTATGGATTTGCGATCGGGACATCCGTTCTGGCTCCTGAAAAATGGTCTCCTGTCCGATTATCCATCGCTCAAGCACGATGAGTGCTGCGAAGTCGCCGTCATCGGCGGCGGGATCACGGGGGCGTTGGTGGCGCACGGCTTGGTGCAGGAAGGCGTGGAGACCGTCCTGGTCGATACCAGAGATATCGGGGCCGGGAGCACGGCTGCCAGCACCGCTCTGCTGCAATATGAAATCGACACGGAGCTTCATGAACTCATTGGCTCGGTGGGGGAGGCGCACGCGGTACGCAGCTACCGGCTTGGCCTGGAAGCCATCGATAGGGTGGAGCGTCTCTGCGGCGAACTGGGGGACGAGTGCGGGTTCGAACGGAAATCCAGCCTCTATCTTGCCAGCCTGAAATCGGACGTATCGAAACTCCGGAAGGAATACGAGGCGCGCAAGGCCTTTGGCTTTCATGTGGAGTATTGGGACGCGAAGGAGATAGGAGCCCGCTCGTCATTTTCCGCCCCCGGGGCGATTCTGTCCCACGGGGATGCTCAAGTCGACCCGTTTCGTTTGACGCATCGGCTGATTCAAGCCGCGAGGCTACAAGGACTCCGGGTCTACGACCGCTGCAAGGTGTCCAAGGTGGAGTCTTCCGGCGGAGGTGTCGTCCTGCACACGAAGCCGGGTTTTCGAATCCGCGGACGACGGGTCGTGTTCGCGACCGGCTACGAATCCCAGCGATATCTGAAACAGAAGGTCGGCTCACTCAAAAGCACGTTTTCAGCGCCATGTTTCCGCGACTCGATATAGAGGTGGCATACACCTGGGCGGGTACGTTCGGCGAGACCAAAGACGGCCTGGCGTACATCGGCCGGACTCGGGAGTTTCCGCATGCCTATTTTGCGCTCGGGTACGGCGGCAACGGCATTACGTTTAGCGTCATTGCGGCGAAGATCATCACCGACCTTCATCTCGGCCGACCGAGTCCTGACGCCGATATTTTTCGGTTCGATCGATGAAAGCGCGCCGATTGCCGAAGCGAACCGGAACGGCCTCACGATGACGCGGTGCTGGAAAATTCCGTAGTTGGGCTTGCCGCGGCTTCCTGCTCCGGGATGGTCTTCGTCTGGAGCTATTTGACCGATGGTGATGCGGCCTACACCTTGGTTCAGGTGACCGTCAATGATCTCATTATGCTGTGGCTGTTTGCTCCGATCGTCGGGTTCCTGGTGAGCAGGACGTCTCCGCTTACGGTTCCGTTCGGGGTCCTGCTGTATCCCGTAGTCGCTTCTAATGTGATTCCTCTGGCCACTGGTACCCTGGTTCGGGCGTGGCTGATTACCCGACCCTGGCAAAACTTGGTTCGAACCGAAACTTCTGCCGCGCTTTGCTCCGGTCACGATAGCGGCCCTGCTGCTGACGCTCGTGTTCATCTTTGCATCTCAAGCGGACAACCTCTTGGCCAAACCCTGGCAGGTGGCTTTGATCGAGATCGTGCCGCTCGATCATGGCCGAGGCCCTCTTGAATGAATTGGGGCAGGGACGCTTCCACGCATGGAGTGCCGGGAGTTTCCCGACCGGGTACGTACATCCGCGATCCATTGAACCCTCAAGCGCCATGGCATAGATCCCGGCCAGCCCTACAGCAAATCCTGGAACGAGTTTGCCGCTCAACCCCTCGACTTGGTGATTACGGTCTGTGATCAGGCCGCCGGTGAGACGTGTCCGATTTTTCCCGGCAAGCCGACGACGCTTCATTGGGGGACGCCCGATCCTGCTAAAGTGGTCGGGAATGAGGCCGACACTCAAGCGGCATTCGACCGTGCTTTCTTCTTTCTCAAAGAGCGGGTCGAGCAGCTGATTGCGGCCTCCGAGCGTTCACAATAGGCTCAGAAGCGATCTCGATCTCCTGCCGTCTGTCGCGCGTATTCGACGTGGCCACCCACCGATCGCTCGACCGGTACCGTCAATCCTGTTAGAGTTGCCACGCGCGACGATTCCCCTGTGAAATCCAACTGCATGAGGGCTCTAAGGTATTTTCATGTCCGGTCCAGTAATTGATCCGATGGCCACGGCCGATGTCGCCATCGTCGGCGCAGGTGCGGCCGGCCTCGCCGCTGCGATTTTTGCCGGAGAAACGGCCGAGCCATCCGGGTCACGATCGATCGTTCTCCTTGATGGGGCCAAGACCATCGGAGCAAAACTTCTCGTGTCCGGTGGAGGCCGCTGCAACGTCACGCATGAGGTGGTGGTGCCGACCGACTTCTTCGGCAATCGCCGCATTATCAAGAATGTGCTGGCCGCATTTTCTATTGACGCCACCATCGCGTGGTTCGCCTCGATGGGTGTTGAACTCAAGCGGGAAGAGACCGGCAAGTTGTTTCCTGTCACTGATAGATCGCGAACCGTCCTGAACGCGCTCGTTGAGCGCTGTCGCGAACTCGGCATCGCTATTCGTTCAGATCATCGCGTGACCAAGATCGCCCGCGTTCCTGATTCGCCGGCGGGATTTGTCGTTCACCATAGTCACGGAGCTCTCGCGGCGAATCGAGTGATATTGGCCACCGGAGGCCGATCGATTCCCAAGTCGGGGAGCGACGGATTGGGCTATGAGCTGGCCCGGCGGCTGGGGCACCATGTCACGCCGACGGTCCCGGCGCTTGCGCCACTCGTGCTGGATGACCGCATGTTTCACAAGAATCTCTCAGGTCTCTCGCAAGAGGTCGAACTCACCACGGTTGTGAAGGGGAAAACGCTCGATGTTCGGAACGGCAGCTTGCTCTGGACTCACTTCGGGATCAGCGGGCCGGTCGTGATGGATGCCAGTCGATTCTGGTGTTTGGCGCAGGAGCAGGGAGAACCAGCCGAGGTCCACGGTAACTTTTTCCCTGGGGAGAATCAGGAGCAGGTACGGCAGTGGTTTATGGAACAGACGAGAGACCATCCCCGTCGCTCTCTTGGGAAGACCCTTGCCCAGCGGCTACCTCAGCGATTCACCGATTCTCTCATTCAGCATGCCGGTTGCGATGGGCAGACGGCCATTGCGCAATTGCCGAAAAAAGATCGGGACTCCCTCCTTCTGCTGATGACGAAATTCCCGTTTCCCATCGTGCGGGATCGCGGGTGGAACTATGCAGAGGTGACAGCCGGCGGGGTGCCGTTAGAAGAAGTAAATTTCCGCACAATGGAATCGAAGCTGGTGCCGGGTTTCTATCTGGCCGGAGAAATCCTCGATTGCGATGGGCGGATCGGCGGATTTAACTTCCAATGGGCTTGGGCTACGGGGCATCTTGCTGGGCAGGCGGTTTGGAGGACAGACGCCTAGCAGTCCGATCGGATCGATCCAAACCACCGATGCGCGACGAGGTCTGCGTGGGTTTTCAGCAGGACGGCACGGTTAAAGTGTGGGCTCAGCCGGAGTAGGAACCGGTTGCACCACGTCGCTTGTAGGATTGGCTGGGGGCAACAGCTCAGCCGCCGGGGTCGGCTCTGATTGTTCCTTTGAAGCTGGTGTTGCGGTGTCCGCCGGGGGCGGAGGGAGCTCTTGCACCGGCGTCTCTTTGGCCGGTTTCGTCGTTGAAATGAGCGCCTTAGCCGGTTGTGCCCTGAGAGCAACCTTCGCGGTTTTCCCTTCCAACTTTTCGAGAAGCGCTGTGAGATTGGAATCACGGTGGATTCTTGCTCTTGCCCGTTTCAGATGCTGCACGGCATCCAGGTGACGCCCCTTGTCTATCAGCAGTTCGGCCAGTGCGAGATGAGGGAACGGGTCATCCGGTACGACCTGAATCACTCCTTCTAGGAATGGAGGCGTGAGGGATGGATGTCGGAGCCCCCAATAGGCTTGCGTAAGATTTAAGAGGGCGGTCGGATTACGTGGCGCTAAAGCGACCGCTCGCTTGAAGGCCTTGACGGAGACTTCGATCCCGCCACTCTTTTCCTGTTGGACACCAAGGTTGTTCCACAGAGCCGCCACGTAGGCTTTGTCGCGAGGCGTGGTGATCTGCGCCTTGCCGAGCGTTCGCAGTACCGACTCTGTTTCAGCGTATTCGTTTCGATCAAGAGCGTCCCTGATGGCCTGATGGACAGGGCGCGGAGCCTCGCCGAATTCGATGAGCCGGGTCCGAGGGATGTCTTGTGGCGGAGTCGGTTCAAGCAGTGCCGGAGGGAAATTGGGCGTGGCATCGATATTCGTCGCGGGCAACGATGCGGGAGTGGGTATCGGCGTTGTCGGGGGCTGTGTCCACACGTGGTAGAAGACAAACGCGCCTAACAGCACGGCCAGGATCCGTAGTGTGGATGAAATATCGCGACGGTACACAAGCCCTCCTTAGCACTTCCACGATATTTGCACGGGGTATGAAATCGTCCAAGCATATTTACGATTATTGATGTCCCTCACCAAGGGAGGATCCCCGACGCGATATGGAAAGGTGGAGGTGTGAGTGTGGACCGGCTGCGGAACTTGCCAATCAGCTTGACTGAGCGTCAAACACATTTATAGTGAGTTGCGAGAGCCTGTCCCTGTTGACGAAGATTTTCGGAGCAGGCGTGATGGGTCGAACGCAGCAAGACTCGCAGGCATCGTTCTCGTCCATGGGGCCTCGCACGGTGGGGAAGGGATCGCTTAGGATGGCTCGCCAGCTCACCTGTCCGCAATGCCAGAAGGATACGGTCTTGCGGTCATGCCCACAGTCGCCGCGGGAGCATGTCGCGTCATGGATTTGGATCTCGCCGTTTCACTGCCAGGAGTGCAGCTATCGGTTTCTGGCCTGCCGCATCGGGCTTGTGGAGCCAAAGCACGCCATCGATCGCCGTGAGCATCTCCGGATTCCGGTACGGCTGTTTCTCTCTTTTTCGGGGGGCAAGGTTCGGGGCGAAGGGATTGTGATGGATCTGTCGATGGGCGGCTGTATCATCAAGAGCGACGCCCGGGTCCATGTCGACGATATCTTCTATCTTGAAATTGCGATCTCGGATCAGGAATCTCCGATCGAAGTGGCGGCGATGGTCCGATCAATCAGTTCCCGCGGCATTGCCTTCAAGTTTCTGCGGAAGGCTCAAGACAACAAACAGCTGCTCGCCTTCATTCAATCCAACGCCGGGGCGACCTCGACGGTTCTGTCCAAGGCGGTGGCCTCCTCGGTCGCCCGCTAACGAATCTTTCCTGTGCGCCAGTATTCAACCGAAGCGTGAGGCCGGGAGTGCCTGCTCTAGGTCGGCGTTTCCCAGGCTGAGGGAAGCGGATGTTCGTCGATCAAGCGGTTGTGTTCGGTGAGATCGTAGGGTTCGACGGTCAGGTCGCCTCGATCCATCGGTTCCCCGCACATCGGGGAGCAGAGAAAATCGACGAGAGCCTGGGCCTTCGTCTCCGTGGAGAAACGACACAGGCCATACTCCGGCATTCCTGATGAAGGGTGCCAGAAGGCCAACTCGATCGCACTGCCCTGGTAGATGCCCAGCGAGCGGTGCCGCACTTGAAACCCGCCCGGTAGATGAGACGACGACTCCAGCGACATCGAGACCTCTTGACTCACATATCTTAATGACTATTGCCATGGTAGCATGATCCCCGGACCGGACTACAGTCCGGACTCAGCCGGGAAAAGGAGGAGTCTATGAGACGTGCGTCTGTGATGAATCTGGCAGTCGGCCTCGTGATCCTGTTCGCAGGATTGATGTCGGGCTGCGGCTATAACGATCTCCAGGGATTGGACGAAGATACCAAGGCGGCTTGGAGCGAGGTCATCAATCAGTATCAACGCCGGGCCGATCTGATTCCCAACCTGGTTGCGACGGTGAAGGGCTATGCCGAGCATGAAAAGGAGACGCTTGAAGGCGTGGTGAAGGCGCGGGCCCAGGCAACCGGTATCCAGGTTACGCCCGAGACCTTGAAAGATCCGGCCGCATTCGAACAGTTCCAGAAGGCTCAGGCCGGACTCACCACAGCGCTGGGACGGCTCATTGCCATCGCCGAGAACTATCCGAACTTGAAAGCCGATCAAAGCTTCCGAGACTTGCAGAGTCAGTTGGAAGGGACGGAGAACCGCATTGCCGTCTCACGCAAGCGCTATATCGATCGGGTGGCGGAGTACAACAAAATGGTCCGCTTTTTCCCGACCAACTTAACGGCAAAGTTTCTTCTCCACATGGAAGAGAAGCCGAATTTCACTGTGGCGGACGAGAAAGCTGTGGCGAAGCCGCCCGAGGTGAAGTTTAACTGAGCCCGATCAAAGCGATGCATCTCATCAACATGAGCCGTGTCTGGCGCAAGCCGGCGCGGCTCTTTGTCTTTCTTGCGATGCTCCTGAGCCCGGGCTTGGCCTGGTCGCTCGAGGTGCCACCGCTGACCGGGCGCGTGATGGACCTGGCGCATATCTTATCGGCAAGGGATGTAGATCAACTGACGGCTGATCTCCAGGCACACGAGACGAGCAGTGGCAATCAAGTTGTGGTGCTTACGCTGCCGTCGCTCGAAGGCGAACCGCTCGAACCCTTTGCCCACCGAATCGCCACCACGTGGAAGCTCGGTCAGAAGGGAACCGACAACGGGGCGTTGTTGCTGGTGGCGTTGAAGGAACGCAAAGTCCGGATCGAAGTGGGCTATGGACTTGAAGGGACCTTGACGGACGCCAAGTCGGCCCAGATCATTCGAAACGAAATTGTGCCGCGGTTTCGTTCCGGGGATCTGCCGGGCGGGATTGTCGCCGGGGTGGCCGCGATTCTGAAGACCATCGAAGGCACCTATCAGGCGCCGGAGAGGCCAGCGGTGTCCGCAGGCGGCGGGGACATAGTCGGACAGACCCTGATAGCCCTGATGGTCGGTGTGGTCTTTGGTCTGGCTTTGTCGAATGTGAATCGTCTGGTCGGCGCTTTAGCCGGCACGGCCCTTTCATTGTGGCTGTCCCCCTGGCTGATTCCGGCCATCGCAACGGCCGCAGTCACCTTGCTGCTGGTTCTGGTGTTAGGACGCGCCATGTCGGGCCGACGGGGCTCTGGCTTTGACGACTGGACCTCGTACAGCAGCCGAGGTGGGGGCTGGGGCGGTGGCTCGTTCGGTGATAGCGGCGGCGGCGGATTCAGCGGTGGGGGTGGAGATTTCGGAGGAGGAGGCGCGAGTGGCGACTGGTAAAGAGGCGGCGTTGTCGGAAGCTGATCGAGAACGCATCCGGCAGGCCGTCCATGCAGCTGAACAGCAGACCAGGGCGGAAATTGTGCCGATGATCGTCGCGCGGTCCGGGCTCTATCGGGATGCCCAACATTGGGCGGGGCTGATCGCCGCGCTCGCGATGCTGGCCGCGTTGCTGACCATCGAGGCCTCCTGGGTTCCCTGGGGATGGCATGCCTCGAATGGTGCGTGGCTGGTTCTTGCTGTCACGCTCGCCTATCTGTGTGGGACCTGGATCGGGATCTGGCCGCCGGTTATCCGCCTGCTGACCTCGCCGATTCGTTTGCGACACAAGGTTGCGTTACGAGCCGAACGGGCCTTTGCGCAACATGCCATCTCGCAGACCTGCGAGCGCACAGGCGTGCTGATCATGCTGTCAATTTTAGAGAAGCAGATCTATGTCTTGCCGGATCGTTCGTTAGCGGGCCTGGTGTCGGCAGAACGATGGAAGCAGGTCGTGCAAGCGGCGGTCGAGCGCCTGCGAGACGGCGATATTCCCGGGGGGCTCTCACACGCGATTCATGCGTGCGGGGGCGTTCTTGCAGATGCCTGTCCGGCACGCCCCGGCGACAACCCCAATGAATTGTCCGATCAGGTCATCGACGAACGGTAATTGTTCCGGTGATAGACGCCTCGCCGTTGTTCCGCTAGAATCCGCATCCATGTCCGAATCGAGCGCCTCGGCGACCTCCGCACAATCCGCGACGAGCGATCAACGTTCGGTGGTGAAAGCCGCCGGCATCATCGGCATCGGTACTTTCGCCAGCCGGATTCTCGGATTTATCCGTGACATGGTCATGGCCAGTCTCTTCGGTGCGACGGCAGCGGCCGATGCCTTTTACGTCGCGTTCCGGGTTCCCAGTCTGCTGCGCGAGCTCTTCGCCGAAGGCTCCATGTCGGCGGCCTTCATTCCCGTTTTCACCGAATATCACCAGCAGAAGACCAAGCGTGAGGCGTGGGAACTGGCCAGTGCCGTCTTCACGACGCTTCTGACAATCGTGACGGGGACGGTGCTTCTCGGCATTGCCGTGACTCCCGTCATCGTCTGGTATCTCGCGCCGGGATTTCATGACGATCCAGCCAAGCTCACCTTGGCCGTTGTCCTCTCACGCGTGATGTTTCCCTATCTCCTGTTCATCAGCCTTGCCGCGCTGGCCATGGGGATCTTGAATTCGCTGCGGGCCTTTGCGGCTCCCGCCTTCTCGCCGCTGTTTCTGAATGTGTTTATGATCGGATGTGCGCTGTTTCTGTCGCCGCAGCTGCCGGAGCCGATTGTCGGCGTCGCCATCGGCGTCGTCGCCGGGGGCGCGGCGCAGTTTGCGATGCAGCTGCCGGGATTGGCTCGCCGTGGATTTCTGTTCGGCTGGCGCTTCGAACCGGGCCATCCAGGGGTCAGACGGATCGGCCGCCTGATGGTGCCCTCGTTGCTGGGCCTGTCAGTGACGCAGATCAATCTGACCGTGAGCACGATTCTCGCGTCGTTCTTTGTGGGAGGGCCCACCTATCTGTTTTATGGGATGCGGCTGATTCAGTTTCCACTCGGTATCTTCGGCGTGGCGCTGGCGACGGCGATTCTTCCGACCCTCTCTGCCCAGGCTGCGCGGGGTGCGATGAACGAATTACGGACGACGTTCGGATTTGGGCTCCGGATGATTCTCTTTATTATCATCCCGGCGATGGCCGGCCTGATTCTTTTACGCACGCCGATTGTGCAATTGTTTTTCGAGCATGGGACCTTCACGGCGCATGACACGGCGGAGACGGCGCTGGCCGTGTTGTGTTATGCCGTCGGCCTCTGGGCATTCGGCGGCGTGCGAATCATTGTGGCGGCATTTTATTCCATGCAGGATACCAAGCTTCCGGCGATTTCCGCTGCGGTCGCCGTGGCGGCGAACATCCTGCTCTCGCTGGCGCTGATGCCGATGCTTGGCGCCGCAGGCTTGGCTCTGGCGACGGCACTCGCGGCCATGATAAACGGGAGCCTTCTCATCATCGTCTTGAATCGCCGGCTGGGCGGCGTGGAGTGGGGATCGGTCGGACGGTCGTTCCTCAGGGTTGTGCTCGCCTGCCTTCCGTTGATCGTGACGTGTTTCTGGGCCGCAAGCGCCTCGCTCTGGACCCATCCCGGTGAGTGGATCGAGAAAGCGGTGTTGCTGGCCGTCGCGATCGGGTTCAGTGTGGCCGGCTATCTGGGAGTTCACGTCCTGTTGAAATCCGACGAATTGGATGTGGTGTGGGGCATGGTCCGAAGAAAACTCGGTCGAGTAGCCGGCCGGTAAGGACGCGTATGCGACGAGCTGTCTTGTTCAAGTCATCCTGGGGTTGGATGGGGATTACCGAAGCCGGCAAAGGCGTCGACGGCGTCGCGTTGCCCCAGCCATCGAAGCAGCGGGCGATCGCCGTCCTCCGCGAGCAGGCTCCCGCCCCTCTTGTCATGGAACCGTCTCCACAACTGGAGCTGGCGCAGGGACAGCTGCTCGACTACCTTGCGGGCAAGCGGATGACCTTTGATGTGCCATTGGATCTTTCGCGGGGCACCGCGTTTCAGCGGCAGGTGTGGCGAACATTGTTGAAAGTGCCGTATGGCAAACTTCGGTCGTACCAATGGGTCGCCGCGCGCGTCGGAGGCCGGCAGTATGCCCGTGCGGTCGGCAACGCGGTGGGAGCCAACCCGTTGCCTATTATCGTTCCGTGCCATCGCATTGTGGCCCACGACGCGTCGCTGGGCGGGTTCTCCGGTGGGCTGCCGACCAAGCGCAAGCTTCTGACCCTTGAAGGCACGCTGGTCCAGCTGCAGCGCGGGCGGACGTGATCGATGAAGGCGATTCTGCAGCGGGTGACCAGTGCGTCGGTGGAGGTGGCCGGGACCGTTGTCGGGCGGATCGGAGCGGGATTGCTGGTGTTCGTGGGAGTGGCCAAAGGCGATGGGGAACCGGATTGCCGCTATCTCGTTGAGAAGCTCCGTACCTTCCGGATCTTTTCTGATGAACAGGGAAAGATGAACCGGTCGTTGGTAGACATCGGGGGGGCGGTCCTACTCGTCTCCCAATTTACCTTGCTGGGCTGCACGACGAACGGCCGCCGTCCCAGTTTTGACGATGCGGCGCCTCCGGACGACGCAAAGCGGTTGTATGAGCAGGTTGCTGAGGATCTGCGGACGGCGGGGACTTCGGTTCAAACCGGGATTTTCGCCGCACACATGCGGGTGGCCTTGGTGAATGATGGGCCGGTGACTTTCGCGCTGGATAGTCGTGACAGACCTTCTTGACGACGAACGCTCAAGTCCGGAATCGCGGAACCGATAGAAGAGACGTATGGCGATCCAGGTCACGGCGAGTCTGCTATACTCAACATAGACGTATGTCGTTTACTCGATGAGGTGGAGATGGGGACGGCAGTTCCTCCACAACATCCCCTCCGGCAGCTGTTCGGCGCTCTGACCGAACGGAGTTTCACCGAGCATCTCGGGTGGCCCGATCTCAATGTGGCGGGCTATGTGTCCAATCTTCTCGTCGACTTTACCCACACCGACCAGTTGTATAAGATTCGCACCAGACAGGATCAGCCCGTCGACACGGTCGTGGATTTGTTGTTCGAGTCCGAGGTGATGCTGGATGCGCAATCCTTCGAACGTCAGCGGGACGTGCACCGGCATATCGGGGACTTCACGTTGTTTATGGCCGGGCTCTTTCCGGAATACTTGCGGCGATTGAAAACAGCCGGATTGATCTATCATAAGGATTTTCTCGTGGATTACATGAAAACCGGCAAGCGCTCGTATGGCATCGTGGCCGAATTCGGCGAGCATGGCGCCGAGGCCGATCCTCCGCTGTTCAGGAAGCTCTCCGATAACTTCGAGCTCTGTGTAACCGGGCTGGGATTTGTCCGCTCCGATCTCGATCGCATGAGCGATCCTGCCTACCAGCGTGTGAAGGGCCTGTTGCTCAATTGAAATCTGTCCATCCCGTTCTCCTCGTCCATGGCGGTGCCGGTCTTCGTCGCATGACGTCAGCTCAGGCTGGTTGTCTCAAGGCGGCATTGGAAATCGGCTATCATCTTCTGGATCGCGGCGCGCCGGCACTGACCGCTGTGGAGCAGGTCATTTGTGTGTTGGAGCAGAGCGGATTGTTCAATGCGGGCCGCGGCGCGCATGTGCAACTTGACGGGGTACGCCGTATGGATGCGTCGATCATGGAAGGGCAGGATTTGCAGGCCGGGGCCGTCGCATCGGTCGAAGGCATTGTCCATCCCATTTCAGTGGCGCGGTTGGTGATGGAGCAGACGACGCATGTCTTGCTGGTCGGGAAGCCGGCGTCAGCCTTTGCCCGGCATTGCCAGTTGGAGCGGCAGCCGATTCGGCCTTCGGGTCACGCCGTTCGCAAAGCGACGATGACGCGGGCCTGGTCTCCGAAAACGTTGGAACTCTACCGGGCGATGATGTCGAGCGGGCCGGCATTGCGGAAGCGAGCTGGGAAGGAAACCGTCGGTGCGGTGGCGCTCGATCATACCGGGACGGTCGCGGCCGGGGCCTCGACCGGCGGCATCGACCTGATGTTGCCGGGCCGTGTCGGCGACACGCCGATCATCGGCTGCGGGGTCTATGCCGACAACGAGAGCGGCGCCGTATCCATGACCGGGTTGGGCGAGGGGATTATCCGCATCGCCGTGGCGAAAGAAATCTGTGACCGCCTGGAGCGGGGCGAGCGCCCGGCCTCGGCGGCGACGCATGTCTTGCAGAAACTGGTTCGACGGATCAACGGTGCTGCCGGCTCCCTCGTGCTGGCTCCAAACGGGCGATTCGCCATCACCCATGTCACCCCGCGCATGGCTGCCGGTTGGTGGGACGGGAAGGGGCAGCCTACCGTAGGGGATTGTTTCCGATGAGTCGCAGCCTCT
This sequence comes from Nitrospira sp., assembly GCA_030653545.1. NCBI lineage: Bacteria > Pseudomonadati > Nitrospirota > Nitrospiria > Nitrospirales > Nitrospiraceae > Nitrospira > Nitrospira sp. The sequence continues at coordinate 12,422 of JAURZE010000006.1, forward strand.
TCCACCTCGCCTTTCCTGTTCGCGATCTTGCCGCCGCCAAACAGTTCTATGTCGAAGGCCTGGGCTGCACGCTCGGGCGAGAATCAGCGACCGCCATCACCTTGGGCTTGGCCGGGAACCAGCTGATCGGGCATCTGGAGCCGGACGAGGGTCCCGTGCAGCGAGGGGTCTATCCGCGTCACTTCGGACTGGTCTTCCTCGAACAATCAGACTGGGAGGCCTTGGCCGAACGAGCCCGTCAGCAGGGCCTGTCGTTCTATCAACAGCCGCGCGTCCGCTTTTCCGGTATGCGAATCGAGCATCGGACCTTTTTTCTCGAAGACCCGTCGCGGAATTTGCTCGAATTCAAACACTACACCCACGAGTCGGCGATCTTCGGTGAGCGAGATGTCAGCGCCGTCGGCGATTCCGAGTAAAGCCTGTCTTCGCTGGATCGGTCTCAGCCTTGCATTAATGCGCCGGGGGTGAGGTGGGAATCCTGTTCATGCTTTTCAGGATGCGCTGATGGCGCTTGCTGAGAAACGCCGTCTTTCGGAGCGGGTCGTACCGGCGCGGAGAAGGCAGGATAGCGGCGAGCCATGCCGCCTCCTCTGCAGTGAGGTCTTGGGCGGATTTCCCGAAGTGGTGGCGCGCCGCCGCTTCCGCGCCGTACACGCCGTTTCCCCATTCTGCGACATTGAGATACAGTTCGAGAATCCGCTCCTTGGTCAGATGGTGTTCCAATGACCGTGTGATCAGAGCTTCGCGGGCCTTCCGTATCAGTGAACGCTCGGTCGACAGATACAGGTTCTTTGCCAGTTGTTGTGTGATCGTACTGCCGCCCCGTTTCAGCTCTCCGGCTTCGAGGTTATGGATTGCGGCATCTTTGATCCCTTCCCAGTCGAATCCTTCGTGAATGAAGAATGACGCATCTTCCGCCGCGATGGCGGCATGTTGCAGATGGCGGGACATGCGTGAGAGCGGCACCCAGGTCCATTGTCGCGGGACCGGGTGTCGTTGATTGCGTGCAAGGGTCTGCCGGTGTTCCATCAACGCGGTCGGGCCTGGATTGGTCTTGGCGAGAAGCGCCACATCCGGCAAGGTCAGCAGCCAGGTCAAGGCGAGGAGGCCCAGTGGGATGCCGAGGAGTAAAGTCGTCCAGAGCAGTACCCTAGCGACGGTCCGTTGTTTCTTGGCTTTGGGCATAAGAAGGGGGTGTTACTCGCCCGTCATTCTGCTACTGTGTAGAGGTTCACGGCGGTTGAGTCACGGGGTTGCGTCATTACTATGAAAATTCTTTCATCTGAGTTTATCAAAAGTTGCGCGTCGGCAGAACAATTTCCTCAAGGGGAGTTGCTTGAGATTGCCGTCGCGGGACGATCGAATGTCGGAAAGTCCTCGCTGATCAATTCTCTGCTCAACAGGAGAGGGCTTGCCAAAGTGAGTCGGACGCCCGGTAAGACGAGGGCGGTGAACTTGTTTCAGATTGCCACCTCAGACCCGGCGCTGGCGAAGTTTTATCTGGTGGATCTTCCGGGCTATGGATACGCGAAGGTCTCGAAATCCATTCGTGCGGAATGGGGACCTCTGATCGAGTCCTATGTGGCGGAGCAGCCCTCATTGATCGCGGTCGTCCTGTTAGTGGAATGCCGGGTCGTCACGGAGCAGGATCGCCAGACGGTGGCGTGGTTGCAATCGATCGGACGTGCCCCGGTCATTGTGGCGACCAAGGTCGATAAGCTCAAGCCCAGCGAACGGGTCCGGACGCTTCGTCAAACCCACCGCGATCTCGGCTTGCCGGAAGGGCAGCAGCTCATTCCCTATTCAGTGGTCACCGGGGAGGGGCGGGATCCGCTCTGGGGCGTCTTACGGGACCTCGTCAAAACTTAATTTCGATGTAAGCCTTGTTTTTCAAGTCGACCAGCCAGGATTGAAAGACGTCTTCGCTCTTTTGCTGGAACACCAGCGACTGGATTTCGAATTTGACTTCATCAAACGGGCGAAACTGTTTCGGTGTCCGCTCATCGACTCGGACGATATGGTAGCCCTCGGAGGTTTCGACGATCTCGGAGATCCCGCCTGGCACCAGTGGGGCGATCGCGCGCTCAATGGCCGGGAGAAGCTCCCCCTGCCTGACCAATCCGAGCCGACCCCCGCGCGAGGCGTTCGGCCCATCTGAATAGCGCAACGCGGCATCCTCAAACTTTTCCCCGCGCTTCAATTCCGCCATCACGAGCCGTGCTTTCTCCAACGCCTCCGCGGTTCCGTCGGCCGAGCGGGGTTGAATCAAGATCTGACTCAGCGTGTATTCTTCCGGAAGCGCGAAGCGCGTCTGGTGCTCCTTGTAATAGCGTTTCATCTCCGCGTCCCCGACCATCACGCCGCTCCGGACTTCCCGGTCGACGACTTTGAGGAGCGCGAGCTGATCGCGCACGTTTCGCACGCTCAGCGGATCTTTCTCGTTGACCTTCTCGCCCTGCTGCTTCATCTGCTGGATGGCTTGCTTCACTTCCTGATCCGAGACATCCACGCTCTTGGCTTTGGCTTCCTGCAGCTGCAGCCGTCGCTCGATCATTTTCGTCAGAGCCATGTATTCGGCGGTCTTCAGTCGCTGGCCCAATTCGTCGCCATGATATTGCTGGCGAATGCGCTCCTGCTCGGGGGCCAGCTCACGTCTGACGTCGGATTGCATGATGAGGTCCGTGTTTACGACCGCCACGATCCGATCCTCCAGCTGAGTGGCAGAAAAGGCCGAAGGGGCCGGGCTGAAGCTGAGCAGAGAGATCAGCAGTCTGAATGCGATAGGGACGATTGTGCGGGTAACCGGATTCAGATGCACGGGCACGATGCTCCTCGGTGAGTGCGGGGGAGATCAGCGGATTGTACACGAAATGAAGGGGTCTTGAGGAGACGGAAGCGTGAGCCCTACGGTTTTCCGATGTCTTCGGTGATGTAGCGAGACGCGTCGGCTAGGCGAACGGTCGCCTTGGTCCGGATATCCGCGATCACTTCTTCGAACTGTTTCCGGCGTTTGTCCGCCAGCAATTCCTGACGCAGCCGCTCCCGGGTGGCGAGGTCCGCCTGAATGGTCTCTTTTTCCAGCGGACTGACCTTGACCAGGTAGTAGCCCGCGTCGGTTTTGATGGGTTCACTGATCACGCCGTGCCTGAGGGTCTGGACGACGGCATCGACGTCGGGGTTGAGGAGGCCTTTCCGATAGGGGCCGAGGTCCCCGCCTTTGGCTTTGGTCTTGTCCTCGATGGAATAGCGCTGGGCGAACTTGGCGAAATCGCCGCCGGCTTCGATCTGCTTCTTCAAATCTTTGGCCGCCGGATAATTATTCAGCAACATCTGCGAGACTTGGACTTTAAGCGGCGCCAGCAGCTGGTGGGCGTGCTTTTCGTAGTAGGCATCCAGCTCGGCCTGGGAGAGCTCGACTTTAGCCCTGAGACGATCTTTCAGGAGTTCGTCCAGCACGAGCTGTTCTTTGTAGCGTTGTGCCCGGTCACGAATCGCATCATTCTGATCCAGTCCCTGGCGACGGGCTTCCTGCATCAGCAGTTCGCGGGTGATCAATTCATCAAGAAACCGTCGCTTGCCGCCTTCCTTGTCATACTTGACCCGAGTGGCCTCGGAGAGTTCGTTCCACCGAACATCGAACTCATATTGCGTGATGGCACGACCATTGACGAGTGCCAGGACCGGCTCTTCCTGCGGCGGCGTGCAGCCGGGCAGGATCCAGAGGGAGCCGGAAAGCAGGGCGGCGAGGGCGAGTGACGAGCGAAAAGTGCGCATGGGCGATGTTCTATTTCCAGTCAGTACGAGAGCGCGGTGTGGTTCAGGCGCCCGATTTCGGCTGTGTCGTTGATTTGTTGGTATCACAGTGTCCCAGGCTTTGCAAGGTTGTGTTGAGTTCGGCAAAGGTCGAACCCCAGTCGTCATGCGGCATCTGGATCTCAAAAGCCTGTGGAGAGAGGAAGCGAAGCCGCTTTTTCAGGCGATCCATCATGGCATGGACGGCCGGTTCAGGGATCGCGGCCTTGGGTCCCAGCGTGACGATGGCCGACTGGTGGGTCACTTCGATCGCGTTGATATGGAGCAGTTTGGCCAGCACGCGCAGCTGCATCACTTCCAGGAGCCGCTCTACCGGTTCCGGCGGCAGTCCGTACCGGTCCTGGATTTCGCCATGGAGCAGGGCCAGTTCACCGACTTGCTTGCAGGCCGTCAGGCGCTTGTACCACGAGAGTCGATGGTGCGGATCCTCCACATACGCTTCCGGAATGAAGGCCGAGACCGGGACGCGCAGCGTGGGGTCCGGTTCTTCTTCGACCGTATGACCTTTGAGCCGCTGTACGGCGTCCTCGACCATCTTGAGGTATAGGTCCAGGCCGATGGCGGCGATGTGGCCGGACTGCGCTTTGCCCAGCAGGTTGCCGGCTCCGCGGATTTCAAGATCAGCCGCGGCGATGCGAAAACCGGATCCCAGCTCCGTAAATTGCTGAATCGCCATCAGTCGCTTTTGGGCATCCTCGGTGAGGCGGCCTTCGTCCGGAATGAGCAAGTACGCGTACGCCTGTTCCCCGCCGCGTCCTACGCGCCCCCGGAGTTGATAGAGCTGAGCCAGCCCGAACGTGTCGGCCCGATTCACGATGATCGTGTTGGCATTCGGCACGTCGATGCCCGACTGAATGATGGCCGAGGCAATGAGCACATCCACCTCGTGCTTGACGAATTTCAGCATCACCGCTTCAAGCAACTTGGGGTCCATCTGTCCGTGGGCCATCACCATCCGCGCTTCCGGGACCAACTGTTGGAGCCAGGCACCGGTGGCGGACATCGTCTCCACACGATTGTGAATGAAGTAAATCTGTCCACCGCGGCCCAGTTCGCGCAGGATCGCGTCGCGTATGGCCTTATCGTTGGACTTGATGACGGAGGTGCGAATCGCCAGCCGGCTGGCCGGGGGCGTGTCGATGATCGACAGGTCTCGCACGCTCGCCATCGCCATCTGTAGTGTGCGCGGAATCGGCGTGGCGGTGAGGGTGAGCACATCGACCTGCGTCCGCAGTTGCTTCAGCCGTTCCTTATGCTTGACTCCGAACCACTGCTCCTCGTCGATGATGACGAGGCCCAGATTGTGGAACACCACACTCTTCTGCAGCAGCCGGTGGGTGCCGATGACCACGTCGATGACGCCCGCGGCGAGATCCTTCAGCGTAGCTTTGGTGTCCTTGGGAGACTGCATGCGGGAAAGGACCGCCACTTTCGTCGGGAACGGCGCAAAGCGTTCGGCGAAATTTTCATAATGTTGATGGGCGAGTAGGGTTGTTGGGACCAAGACGGCGACCTGCCGTCCGCTCTCGATTGCCTTGAACGCCGCCCGCATCGCCACTTCCGTCTTGCCGTAGCCGACATCGCCGCAGACCAGCCGGTCCATCGGCTTTCCCGACTCCAGATCCCGTGCGATGTCCTGGATCGCCGTCAGCTGATCCGGCGTTTCTTCGTATTCGAACGCCGCCTCGAATTCGTGGTACAGCGTGCTAGGTCTGCCGTACCCGTCTCGCTTGACCAGTTCACGATTCGCGTAGAGGTCGATGAGATCCTGCGCCATCTCCTCGATATCTTTTTTGACCCGGGCCGTGGTTTTGGCCCAGCTGGTGCCGCCCAGGCGATCAAGCCTGGGTACATGTCCGTCGGCGCCGCTGTATCGCTGGACCTGGCTCAGGCGGTCGAGCGGAACGTAGAGCGTGTCGGCCCCGGCGAATTCCAGGATGAGGAAGTCGCTCTCGAACTCCTGCACGGTCAGCCGTTTGAGGCCGAGATAGCGGCCGATGCCATGCTGTACGTGGACGACATAGTCGCCGACATTCAGATCCTCGAGTGAGGAGAGGAACGTCGCGGTTTTGCTCTTCGGCTGTGTCTTATGGCGCGTGCCTTTGGCAAAGAGTTCTTCTTCCGTCAGGAGCGCGAGGTGAAACGTTTCCGATAACCATCCGGCCGACAGGTCGCCATGCATGACGGCGATGGGCGGTTTGCCGCTTTCCCGTTTGGCCCAGGCCGCGGGGGACCATTCCGCGGCCGGCAGATCGTGTTCTCGGAGCAGGGCCAGCAGCCGATCGACTTGTCCGCGGCTGCGCGCGATCAGCACCACACGGTGTTCGCCCCGCAACTGATCGAGGATGGACAGGGTCTGGCTGAACGGAGTTCCGCGAATCCCCAGGCCGGCGCTGGCCGGAATCTGTGCCGGGAACGGCACCACGGGACTCCAGGTGTCGTCGGATGGGGTCAGCGGCTCTAAGGCGAGCGTCGACCAGCCGGCTGCGCCGATTTCAATTTCATCCCAGGTTTGGAAGAGCCGTTCGGGGCTGGGATAAGGATTGGCTGCGTCCCGTTCGCCATGGCGGAGGTAACCGTCTTCGATCTTGGACCAGAGTGTCGCGCAAGTTGCTTGGAGCGTGGCGGGCTGGTCGAAAATGAGAATCGGCTCTTTGGGAAGATAGTCGAACAACGTGCCCATCTGGGGATACAGATCCGGCGCACGCCATTCCGCATCCGGTGCGATCGGGGTATAGGCCTCCGCGCTGTCCTCTGGCCGGAGATATTCCCGCGCCGGCAAGATCGTGGCTTCATCGACCTGCCGGATCGAGGTCTGTGTGGCGGCGTCAAACAGCCGGAGGGCTTCGATCGAATCTCCGAGAAACTCGATGCGGAGCGGATCGGAGTAGGCGGTCGAAAAAATGTCTACCAGGCCGCCGCGAATACTGAATTCTCCGGGAATCTCCACGACCGACACGCGCCGGTAGCCAAGGCGCAGGAGTTTGGCCAACAGCGTGTCGCGTTCGACGGTGCCGTTGCGCTCCAACTGGAGGGTGGCATGGGTCCAGGTGTCTTTCGGCAGGAGACGGTGCATCAGGGCCGCAACCGACGTGACGAGGGTCGTATCCGGGCTGGATTGCAATCGATGGAGCGTCTGCATGCGGTGCGCAACCAGACTGACATGGGGCGCCGTGGCCTCATAGGGCAGCGTTTCCCATTGCGGAAAGAGCGTCAGCCGGTCACTCGGGGCGCCCATGAGCTGATGGCAGAACTGGAGGTCGTCAAAGAGCCGTTCGGCCGTCTCATTGTTGGCCGTCACGACGATCCAGGGGCGGTTCCGGTATGCGGCCAGCGATGGGGCGTTGGTCAGACTGGTGAGCACAAATGCGGCGGTCGATCCATGTAACCCCGTGATGCAGGGGCGCGCCGAAGCCTGCTTGAGCGCAGACACGAGCGGGGCAAACCATGCTTCTGCGGGAGAGGGTGTGTGTGACACGGATTAAGCTGAGGCTGAGCGAATACGGTGAATCAATGCCGTTGTGGAGAACCCTGGAACCAGGGGGATGGTCTGTACCCTGCCTCCGCGCGCTTCGACAACGTCCCGACCGATAATGCGATCCAGAGGCCAGTCACCGCCTTTGACCAGAACGTCCGGCTGAACGGCGGTGATAAGCGCCTTGGGATCGGGTTCGGAGAATATCACAACGAAATCGACACATCCTAGCGCGGCCACCACTTCCGCCCGCTGTGCCTCGTGGACAATCGGCCGGTCCGGGGCTTTCTCCAGGCTGCGGACGGAATCGTCTGAATTGACCCCGACGATCAGGAGATCACCTAAGGCTCTGGCGGCTTGCAGATAGCGGGTGTGGCCGACATGCATCAGGTCGAAACAGCCGTTCGTGAAGACGAACCGGGACCCTCGGGCACGGAGGGGTTTGAGCTGCTCAACCAGTTGTTCTTTGGTCACAATCTTGTTCGGCATGGCGCCCCATCATACCTGTCGCGCCGGCTGATGGGAAGCCACGCGCTGCGGCCCGACTATTTTGCCCAGGATTCCTTAAGTTCGTGAAACAACGACCCGATACAGACGCTAACCGGGAGCAGGGAAAGGTCTGCGCAAGACAGGCCGCATCCACGGTTTGCGCGCGGACAAGAACCGGTGAAGAGGGGATCAACAGGCGTGGGACTGGGAGTTTCGGATCAGCGCATGGCATCAGGTCGCGGCTCCCGTGCGTTTACGCACCGGCATCAGTTTATGCTGATCGGACTCATTACGGCGGCCACACTGATGGCGGTGCTTGGGGGGGGTACCTGGCTGGAACGGCGGACAGTGGCGACGTCAGGGGAGGCGGTCTCCATCATGGCGGCGGAAGTGTCCGCCAAGCTCGATCTGCTGCTGAATGAGCGGGTCGGTGACGTGCAGTTCCTGGCAGAATCGCTGGCGATGAGCGGGGGAACATCGGCGGCGCGGAGCCATATTCTGTCCACGTTTCATCAAGCCTATCCCCTCTATCTCTGGATCGGCATCGTCGATCCGGCCGGCCGGATCCTCGAAGCCACGATGCCTCAGGCCCGCCGGCTCGATGTCCGGGCCGCCGACTGGTTCCAGGCGGTGCGCGAAGAACGAATCGGTCTGTACGTGGGCGACATCGCCGTCGATGAGGCGAGTCCCGGCGCAGAGGCCGTCTCTTTCACTGCCCCGATTGTGGATCATCGGGTGGATGCCGCCCGCCGGTCCTTTCGCGGCGCGGTGACGACCCGGGTGAGTGCCAAGCAGCTGGAGCGCTCGGTGACTGAAGCGATTCGGTTGTTCCAACAGAAGACATCTTTCTTTCATACAGTCGAATATAAAGTGCTCCGGGCAGACGGCGGGGTGTTCATCGATTCGGACGGTGCGCGCCAGGGGCATTTGAATCTCGCGCAAGGAAACCTGCCGTCGGTTCAACGTGCCGGCTCAGGGGAGTCGGGCTTTGTCGAAGAGCAGCATTTCGTCCGCCGGGTGCCGGTGTTGACGGGGTATGCCCGCACCCAGGGGGCAGAGGGGGTCGAGAGTCCGAAATGGACGGTCCTGCTGCGGGTGGACCGGGCGGAAGTCGTGGACCCGGTCCATCGCTTTCTCTGGACGGTGGGCGCAGCCGGCCTTCTAATCGTCGGGCCGCTCATCGGGCTCTTGCTCAATGTAACCCGTCGCGTCCAGCGGGAGTGGAAGGAGACGCAGGAGGAGCGGATGCATGCGCGAGCGAATGAGCGCCGGCTGCAGACGATCCTGGAGGTGGAGCCGGAGGGAGTGCTGGTGACGGATGACGGTCGCCGTGTTCTGCAGATCAATCCGGCCGGGTGCGCGCTCTTCGATGCCGGGTTTCCGGAAGAGATTCTTGGCCGGGATATCGGCCGCTGGGTGCACGAGGACGATCGTCGGGCGTACGAGGATGCGCATGCCGCCGCGCTCCAAGGCCGGAGCGTCTTGATGAGCGGCCGGCTGCAGGGCCTCTCGGGACACTCGCGCTGGTTTGAGATGACGTCGGTGTTGTTGCCGGGAGAGCAGGGTATCCCGCCGTCGGTCTTGAGCGTGACGCGGGACATTACGGATCAGAAACATGCGCAGCGCCGTCAGGCGCTGCAGCATGCGGTGGCGAAAGTCCTGGCCGAAGCCTCGACGGTCGAGCAGGCGATCCCTGAGTTGCTGCGCGTGATCGGAACGAGCCTGGAATGGCAGGTCGGCATTTTTTGGCGGGTGCAGGAGAGGGCCAGAACGCTTCGCTGCCTGCACACGTGGGGCGCCCATCCGCATCCGGTGGAGGAGTTTTTGGAGGCCAGTCGCCGGGAGACCTTTTCATCCGGTGTGGGATTTCCCGGTCGCTGTTGGGCGCGGGGCGAGTCGCTCTGGGAGCCGGATGTCCTGCGGGACCATGACTTCGTGCGAACGGCTGCGGCCTCGAGGAACGGCTTGCATGCCGGTTGTGTATTTCCCGTGTGGCTGCGGGCGAGCGTGTTCGGCATCATGGAGTTTTTCAGCCGGGACGTGCATCCCCGCGATGCGGATCTCTTGCGGACGCTCGCCACGATCGGAAGTCAGATCGGGCTCTTTCTGGAGCGGGCGGAGGTCGAAGCCTCCTTGCGAGAGAACGAGAGCCGGACGCGTCTCATCATTGATACGGCGCTGGACGCCATCGTCACGATGGATCGGGACGGGATGATCACCGAGTGGAATGCGCAAGCGGAGTTGCTCTTTGGATGGCAGGCGCACGAAGCGATCGGCAGAGATCTGGCCGATACGATCATCCCGGCCGACCAACGGGCGGCGCATCGCGCCGGGCTGGCTCGGTATCTCAAGACGGGCCAGGTGAGCATTCTCGGGAAACTGGTGGAGGTGCAGGCCTGTCATCGTGATGGACGGGTGTTCCCGGCGGAGGTCTCCATTGCGCATCTGCGCCTGAATGATACGGTCGTGTTCAGTGCGTTCATCCGGGATATCTCGCAGCGCAAGGAGTCGGAGCAGGCCCTCTCGTCCTATGCGCAGCAGTTGGAGCGCAGTAATCACGATCTCGACGCAGCCCTGGGCCAGGCGCGTGCCGCCACTGAGGCGAAATCAGCGTTTCTCGCTACGATGAGTCACGAAATCCGGACGCCGATGAACGGGGTGATCGGGATGACCGGGCTGCTGCTCGACACGGAGCTGACGGCGGAGCAACGGGAGTATGGCGAAGCGGTGCGGAATTGCGGCGATCATCTGCTGACAATTATTAATGACATTCTGGACTTTTCGAAGATCGAGGCCGGCAAGATGAACTTGGAGATCATCGACTTCGATCTGCGTCATGCGGTCGAAGATGCGTTGGATCTCTTTGGAGAGCGGGCTTCGAGCAAGCATCTGAATCTCGCCTGCCTGTTTCACGCCGAGGTGCCGAGCGCTCTGCGCGGTGATCCCGGACGCGTGCGCCAGGTGCTGACTAACCTCGTGGGGAATGCCATTAAGTTTACCGAGCAGGGGGATGTCGTCGTCCAGGTGCGGCTCGGCTCGCAGCAGGCCGGCGCGGTCGTCGTCCGGTTCGATGTCACGGATACCGGCATCGGCTTGACCGAGGCGCAACAGGCCCGCTTATTCCAGGCGTTCAGCCAGGCCGATGGGTCCACGACGAGAAAATATGGCGGCACCGGATTGGGGTTGGCCATTTGCAAACGTCTCGTGGAAATAATGGGCGGGGAGATCGGGGTCGCCAGTCAACCGGGAACCGGCAGTACCTTCTGGTTCACCGCTCGATTTGAACTGCAAGGGGAAGCGGTTGAAGCCGTCGTGCCGGAAGTGCTCTCGGTACGGGGGAAACGTGCGTTGATCGTCGACGATAAGCCGATCAACTGCCGGATCCTCGATCTGCTGATGAAGAAATGGGGAGTCGTGTCCACGGTGGTCAGCGACTATGCGGCCGTCGTTCCTCACCTTCAGGCGCAAATTCGCAAGGGGATCCCGTATGACGTCGTGGTCATTGATGCCGATCTGGCCGACGTCGACGGACTCCAGCTTGCGCAAACGGTGTTGGCAATCGGGGCGTCCGCTCCGCGCGTGATCCTGCTGACGTCTGTCGGAAAACGGGGAGACGCGAAAGCGGCCAAGGCGTTGGGCGTGTCGGCCTATCTCACTAAGCCGCTCAGGGAAAGTCAGCTTGTGCGTTGTCTGGCGATGGTGTTGGACCCGTCGACGGCTGCCTCCGCCGGAGGCCGGATGCAGCCGGGAGCGGAGTTAGTCACCCGCTATACGCTTGCCGAAGCGGCCACATCGGCGGGGATGAAGATTTTGCTCGCCGAAGACAACATTATCAATCAGAAGGTCGCCGTCCGGATGTTTGAGCGGCTGGGCCATCGGGTCGATGTCGTCGCAAACGGGCTTGAGGCCGTCGAGGCCCTGTCGCGCATCCCGTATGACCTGGTGTTCATGGATTGCCAGATGCCGGAGATGGACGGATTTGAAGCGACCCGCAAGATTCGATCGCGTGAGCGGTCGGGCAGCGGCTCGGGGCTGCATCCCTCGCCGAATGCTCACCACCGGACTCCCATCATCGCGATGACGGCTAATGCGATGCAGGGGGACCGTGAAGCCTGCCTGCAAGCGGGCATGGATGACTATGTCTCCAAGCCGGTGACGAGCGACGCCTTAGCCGTGGTGTTTGATCGGTGGCGTCCGCGTGAGGTTGAGCCGGTGTCTGCAGCGGCGAAGAGCGATGGCCCCACGATTGATCCGCTGGTGTTTGACGGGCTTCGCGTGTTGAGCGACGAGGATGATCCCGGATTTTTATCCCGGATCATCGGCCATTTTCTTGCCGATACTCCGACCCGGCTGACTGCGCTGGGGGCGGCTTGCCGCAAGGGACGAGCGGAAGATGTGCAACGAATCGCACACAGTTTAAAGGGGAGCGCAGCGAATCTTGGCGCGTTGGGCCTGGCCAGAATGTGCGACCAGGTCGTGTTGGCCGCCCGTGAGGAACTGGAGACGGTCCCCGCCCTTTTGGCTGAATTGGAACTTGAATTTCAGCGAGCCCGCGGAGAGTTGGAGCAGGATCTCAGGGAGGCGGCATAGTGGGGGTGGTTCACAGATTGCGAAGGGCTGTTTCCAAAGCGCCGGTGATGCTCTGTGCCGGGGTGATCGGTGCTGCGTCTCTCGGGCTCCTTGGACTTTGGATAGTTGAACAGGAACTCATTGCCCGAGCCGGTGAACGGCTCAAGTTTGGTGCGATTCAGGTAGCCCATAAACTGGATAGCCTCTTGGTTGAGCGAATCGGGGTGCTTCGTCTGCTCGCCGTGGCACCGCAACTTCAGAGCGGAGATGGCCCGGCGATGAAGGCCTATCTCGAGACGATTCTTCAGACCTATGGAGTCTATGACCAATTGGCGGTGGCGGATCTCTCCGGTCATCTCGTGGCGTCCACCGATACCGCCTCTATCGGGCAGGAAGTGTCTACGAAGCCTTGGTTCGGGTCGGTCCTGCGGGCAACCGGAATTCATGTCATTGAGGAAGAACAGCAGAGCCGCGGGGATGGTGTACTTTCGGCGGTGCTGTTCGCGGCGGCCTTCAGGAAGGCGGACGGGGCAGTTGGGGGCGTCGTTTTGGCGAAAGTAGAGCGCGCAACGTGGGAGACGTTCGTTGTTGAGACTATCGAGGAATTTCAGGCGCAAACACGAGACTACGGACCGGTGCGGTATCGTATTCTGGCCGAAGATGGGCGAGTGCGCCTGGGTGCCGAACCTCAAGAAGAGCAAGTCGGCAATCTCAGGCAACTGGGGTTGCTTTCTGCCGTGCATGTAGTCGGGGGGCGATCGGGGTTTGTACAGGAAGAGCATCTGACCCGCCGAGTTCCCGTCATCACGGGCTATGCCAGCCTGGCTGCTGTTCAGGGGTCAGAAGGATTGCGATGGGGAATTCTGGTCCGTGCCGATCGCCAGCACGTGTTGGCCGACCTTCGCAGTGTGTTGATAAACGTCACTGCGGCTGGTGCCGGAGGGTTTCTTCTCATGCTGAGCTTGGTGGTGTGGGCCAAGCGATGCCAGCTACGGGAACAGGATCACTCCGTCAAAGCTGAACAAGCTTTGGCGGAAAGTGAGGTGCAATTCCGTGCGGTTTTGGACGAGGCCCTTGATGCCGTCGTCGTGATCGATCAACGAGGTGTTGTTCAGTTCTGGAGCAAGCAAGCCGAGCATACGTTCGGATGGCGGGCGACGGAGATCCTGGGGAAGAATCTGGCCCCGTTCATTATCCCTCCTGCATTTCGCGAGGCGCATCAGCAAGGGATGGCGCGATACCTTACGACGGGAGAGGAATCGGTGCTGAAGAAGCGAATCGAAATAACGGCACTTCGCCGCGATGGAACGGAGTTTCCGGTAGAGTTGACTATTACGCCGGTCAGGGCTGAATCCGAAGTTCGCTTTAGTGCTTTCCTGCGTGACATTACAGAGCGGGTCCGCACTGAACAACGCAAGCGGGTGCAGATCGCATTGAATATGCTGCTAAGTGCGGAGACTCTGAATGGGGAGGGCCGACAGAAAATGCTGGCTGCTATCGGCGGGAGTCTCCAGTGGGCTGCGGGCGTGTGGTGGAGTCCTGATTCCACCAATCGTCTCCACTGTCGTGCGATATGGGCGGCCGATCCTGCAAAGAATGATGAGTTCCTTAAAATCACCCATGGTCTGGATTTTGGACCGGGCATCGGACTCCCCGGTCGTGTCTGGGAGAGCGGGGAACCGGCGTGGATTTCCGCTGCCGGCAAAACCGAAACGTTTCCTCGGGCCCCGTCCGCCGCTGCCGGCGAGATACATGGAGCGTTGGCAATTCCAATCCCATTTAGAGGCGGTGTCGGAGGGGTACTGGAATTTTTCTCGAATCAGGCGAAAGAACCTGACGAGAGCCTGTTGGCGATCTTGGCGTGGATCGGGCAGCAAATTGGATCGGCGATGGAACGCCAGCAGGCGGAACAGGCTCGGCAGGAGAGTGACTCCCGTATGCGGGCGATTGTTCATGGCGCGATGGATGCGATCATTGTTATGGACAGTTCCGGTCGCATATCGGGGTGGAATCAGAAGGCCGAAGAAATTTTCGGCTGGACGGAGCAGGAGGCGGTGGGTCGAGATCTGGCCGAAACTATCGTCCCGCCGTCGTTACGCGAGGCGCATAGGATGGGGCTGGCCAAGTACCTGGCCACCGGAGTAGGGCCCGTGTTGAATCAGATGGTCGAGATCATCGGCGCCAGAAGAGATGGATCCGAGTTTCCGGTCGAACTGACGATCACACCGCTGGCATTGGACAGCGGGAGGATGTTCAGCGCGTTTGTACGGGATATAACGGTTCGGAAGCAAATGGTGGAGCGGTTGAATGAACGCGAGACGTACTTCCGGTTGTTGTCGGAACAGTTGCCGGTCGGGGTGTTTGAAGTGAGGGTCGATGGAAGTTGCCTCTATGTGAACAAGACAGGCGGTACCATTCTGAGACTTCCGGAGGCACCAGAGGGACGGGGGCATGTTCTGCCGGAATGCCATTGGGTGGAGTGGTTCCACCAAGATGATCACAAAGTTCTACGGGAAGCCTGGGGTGCGGCAATCACTTTGGCGAGCCCAATTCAACAGGAATGTCGATTGGCCGGGGATGAAGAGGAGCCGCGATGGGTTCAAGTGCTGATGTGGCCAATCGCCAATGAGCGCGGACATCGATATCTTGGAACGATGGAGGATATCACGGCGCGAAAGCGGACGATCGCGCACACGATGCAGTTGCTCCGGCAAGGACAATTTGAATTGCGCACGATGGCGGAGGCCAGAAATCTGGCTGAATTACTTGCCTACGCTTTCCCCGATCCATCCCGTACGCAGCTGGGCTTGACGGAATTGCTCGTCAATGGAGTTGAGCATGGGAACCTGGGTATTTCCTATGATGAGAAATCCACACTCTTGGACCAAGGCCGGTTCGAGGCTGAGCTGATCCGGCGATCGGCGTTACCGGAACATAGGGACAAGCGTGTCCATATCACGGTGGAGCGGACCGACAGGAATCTCGAGATGACGATTCTCGATGACGGCAGCGGGTTTGACTGGAGACAGTATCTCGATCTGGATCATAGGCGGGCAGACGAATCTCACGGCCGCGGTATTGCGATGGCCAAAGCTGTGAGTTTTGACCAGCTAGATTTTCAGGGGTCCGGCAATCAGGTCGTAGTATCGGTCTCACTGAACGGGGTCGATGCCGATGCCGATGCGTGGCCGGAAGAGGAGCGCAGGGTCGCTTAGCGGCCGGAGAAGAGCGCGCGAATCGACGCTCCCCAGCCGAGCGAGAGTTGCCCGGCCTCGGACGGCAGGGGGGCAGATGGCGGCGGAGTGATGAAGGGCGTCAGCGGCATGGGCACCGCCCCACGATGCACCATCGGCAATTCCTGCAACGCTCCCCGGCAGGTTCCGCAGAGATGCCGGCGAGGTTGAATCGTCTTGCGTTGACGGCGATACACCCTTCCGCAATCCTTGCAGCGCCACGCAAATTGCGCCAGCGCCAGCACTTCTTTGTGAAGCGAGTGATAGATCGTAATCGAGACCAGCCCGCTCCGGTTCATCTCGGTCATCTTCCGCACAAAATCAGGGCCATGGTTCGGCTTCCGTTTCAGGATGTCGAACTGCCATTGATGAATCATCTCATGGGCGAGCGTATTCAGCAGTTCCTGCTCGGCATAGGGGGTTCGTTCAGCCAGGCGTGCCATCAGAGGCTCGGACAAGCGTATTTCCCGTTTGGATCGCTGCGGAGTCGATTCGTCGAATTGCCGTGGACGCGGGCCTCCGCGACTGACGAACATGCCGACGGACGACGTCAGGCGGCGGCTCCAGGCAATGGAAATTTCCCGCAGGAGCCCGTCGAAGTAGCGCTCGTTCAGGGTGCGCCACTCTGCTTGTAACCGTTCGATGGAGGGATTCATAGTTACAGGCTCCGTCTTGCCGGGAGCATAGCGACTCAGAGGCGGCAATCGACGTTAGCGGATCTGCTCGAGTACCGCTGCGGCCAGGAGCGGCAACATAATCTCATGATGCCCGGTCAGGGTATAGCCCTTCCCGCCTTTTTGGGTCGGGCGTCTCACCACATTCGTCAGCGGCCGATAGTGCGAGAGGAAATCCATATTCACCGTGGTGATCTTGGCGAGAGGATGGCCGAGATTACGTCCGAGCGACACCGTTTTCAAAAACACTTCGGGCAGAATGACGGCCGATCCCACATTCAGATAGACCCCGCCTTCCATGCCGGCGACCACGGCGGCCAGCCGTCGAAAATCCAGCAGAGACGTGGCTCCGATGGCGGCGCCATCGGCGGCAGGGTGCATATGGATGATATCCGTTCCGATCGCGACGTGCACGGTGACGGGAATGCCGAGCTTTGCGCCGGTGGCGAGAATGCTCGTCGCGCGGTTGGGAAACTGGCCTTTATAGCGATTGATGTAGTGTCCGACGGCCTCTCCGAGCCCCTGACCGTGTTGTGCGCCGAGCGTGATGGCCTCGTTCAAGATGCGGCCGGTGTCTTCGGCCATGCCGAAGCGGCCTTCGTCGATCTCGGCGTCCACTTCTTCCGAGGTGTGCCCCATGAGCGCCAGCTCGAAGTCGTGGATGATGCCGGCTCCGTTCATGGCCACAGCGGTGACGATGCCGCGTTCCATCAGATCGACGAGCAGCGGCGCGAGGCCCACCTTGATCACGTGGGCGCCGATACCGACGATGACGGGCCGCTTCTGGCGATGGGCTGTCGCGATGGCGGTCGCCACGGCGCGCAATGTCTTGACGGCAAGCAGATCGGGCAGCGATGCGAAAAACTGCTCGAACGACCCTCCGCGTGTCCACGGCCGGGCAAAGTCGGCGACCCGCACTTTGCTATGACGTTTTTTCAACGGATATGTCGTCAGATCCGACACATCGATCGGAGGAATCAACAGACGCGCGGGACGTTGCGGGGGAGTCCGGTTAGGACGCTGTGCCAAGGAGTGTTTCCTCTACGAGTTCGCACAGGACATGGCCGAGCGTGATATGGCTTTCCTGGATGCGCGCCGTGACGGTGGAGGGTACGACGAACGGATGATCGACGAGGCCGGCGAGTTTCCCGCCGGTGCCGCCGGTCCACGCGATAGTGATCAGGCCGCATTCGCGCGCGGCCTCGATCCCTTTGAGTACATTCGGCGAATTGCCGCTGGTGCTGATGCCGATGGCGATATCGCCTTTCTGGCCGTGAGCTCGTACCTGCCGGGCGAAGAGTTCGTCGAACCCGTAGTCGTTGGCGATGCAGGTGATGGCGGCGATGTCGGTCGCGAGGGCGATGGCCGGCAACGGCTTGCGCTCGCGCTTATAGCGGCCGACAAACTCCGCTGCGATGTGCGCGGCGTCCGTGGCGCTGCCACCATTGCCGAACAGCAGGACTTTGTGTCCTTCGCGGAACGCGGTCACCAGCAGTGCGGCGACGTGGGCGATGCGGTCGGCGTGGTCGCGCGCAAATTGTTGTTTGACGGCCGCGCTGTCGGAGAAGGCCTTGAGGACAAAATCTTTCATTAGTCCGCGATTCTAGGCAAGCGCGGTGAGACTGTCAAACGCGGCTGCTCGGACGCTAGGCCTTCGGTGGCGGGGTCGGCGAACCCTGCTTGATGGCGCTCATGGCCAGCGCGATCATGGAGCCGACGTCGGAGACGGTGGCCGGGAGAATGAGCGTGTTATTGGTCCTGGCCAGCTCACCGAATTTCGTGATGTACTGTTCTGCTACGCGCAGCTGGACCGCTTCCTGTCCGCCGGGCACTTGAATGGTCTCGGCCACCTTCCGGAGTCCTTCGGCGGTCGCTTGGGCGATCGCGAGGATGGCTGAGGCGGCGCCTTCGGCTTCATTGATCTGTTGCTGTTTCTTCGCTTCCGAGGCCTTGATCACTTGCTGCTTCTCACCCTCGGCCTGGTTGATCGCGGCGTCGCGCTCGCCTTCTGACGTGAGAATCACGGCGCGCTTTTCCCGCTCCGCCCGCATCTGCTTTTCCATCGCATTGAGCACGTCCTTGGGCGGCGTGATGTTCTTGATCTCATAGCGCAGGACTTTGACGCCCCAGGGGTCCGAGGCCTTGTCGAGCTCATTCACGACCTGGATATTGATATTGGTCCGTTCTTCAAAGGTCCGATCAAGTTCGATCTTCCCGATCTCGCTTCGCAAGGTCGTTTGGGCCAGCTGGATCAAGGCGAATCCATAGTCGCTGATGCCATAGGACGCGCGCTGCGGATGCAGCACTTTGAGGTACAGGATGCCGTCGACCGACACCTGCACGTTGTCGCGGGTGATGCAAACCTGCTCGGGAATATCGATGGCTGTTTCTTTGAGCGAGTGCTTGTAGCGGATGTTATCGACAAAGGGGAGCAGGATGTGAAAACCGGCGTCCAGCGTTGCCGAATATTTGCCGAGACGCTCGACGACATAAGCGCTTTGTTGCGGGACGACGACGGCCAACTTTGAGATGACATAGAGGACGAACAGGGCCAATAGGAGTGTGACGAGAAATCCGCCGCTCATACCACCATCCATAATG
Organism: Nitrospira sp.; assembly: GCA_030653545.1. Taxonomy (NCBI): domain Bacteria; kingdom Pseudomonadati; phylum Nitrospirota; class Nitrospiria; order Nitrospirales; family Nitrospiraceae; genus Nitrospira; species Nitrospira sp. The sequence goes on from JAURZE010000006.1 coordinate 31,276, forward strand.
TAGTCTCCACGTGATAGGTCCCCGCTATTCGCCTGTGATCAGCAATGTGAGGCCGTCCATGCCGGTGACTTTGCTCCGCTGCCCCTTTGCCAATGGGTTGGGGCCGGTGTTTCTGGCCGACCAGGTGGTGCCTCGGAGTTCGACTTTTCCGACGGCTCCGGCGGCCAGTGTGTCTGCGGGAATGGCGATTTCGCCCGTCATCGAATCAATGTCGGGATGTTTCACTTCCGAGGCATTGATGCGGGCCAGCAAGGGGCCGCGAAACAACAACAGGAATGCGACGGCCATGCCGGAGAAAAGCAGCCATTGGGCGGATTCTCCCGGGACGAGTTCCAGCCACGCGATCGCTCCGACCACCAGGGCGGCGAGGCCGAAAAAGAGAATGTAGAATCCCCCGGGGGTCATCATCTCGGCGCCCAACAGGAGCAACCCGAGCAAGAGCCAGTACCACCAGATCATTGTAGAACCTCAGCGTGGGCGGTGAGCGAGGAAAGAGGCCTGCGCAATGGAGGAAAGTCTAAGCCGGTTTCCGGAGACCGTCAAGCAGAACGCATATTGCCCGGCCGAGAATTGATCGCCTCTCTGGCCGATGTTATAGTCCGCGCGCAATGGCGCACGAACAACCAACCAAAGCACTCGTGGTCGCGTTTACCGACGATGCGGCGGCGGCGGTCTTTGTCATCAATCGCCTCCAGCCTGAGGCGCTCTGCTTCGTGCTGCCGGAGTCCGCGAAGGACCTGGTGGAGTCGGCTGTGCAACCCCATATCGAGCACATGCCCAGGCGATGGGATTGGGTCACGCTGGCCGATACGGTCGATGTCGCAGCCTGTCATCATGCGCTGGCTGGTGTGCTGCCGGACCTGCTGACAACCTGGGATGTGCACTCCGGCGATCTGGTGCTCGATCTCACCGGGGCGACCCCGGCGATGGCGGGCGCATTGACGCTGGTGACCTTGCCGACGAGTTCCCGGACCGTTGCGCTGCTGCCATGGATTGAGGGGCAGGAGAGCGAGCCGATTATGGTGGGGAGCCGGCTGATGCGCTGGGCACAGGGCAATCTTTGGGATGATGTGGCGCTGGTCTCGCGTCAGGAGGCCGCCGAGCTGTTCAATCGCGGGATGTACTCGGCTGCGATCAGACGGTTTCGCGAGATCGAGACCAGGGTGAGCGGCGGGCAGAAGCCGACGTATCGTGCTTTCGCCGATCTCGCCGAGGGCTATGAGTTCTGGGAGCGATTGCACTACCGGCAGGCGTGGGACAAACTGAAGACTGCGGCGAAAGCGCTGGAGATGGCCTCGTTGTGGGGCGGGCCACCGGGATTGAAGACGGTGCTTCCGTCCATCAAGGCCAACGCGACGTTTCTCGAAAAGCTGGTGCTCGATCCCGCGGCCGTCAAAGACTCCCTCGCCCTTGATTTGCTCGCCCATGCCGGGCGACGGCAGCGTGCCGGCCACGATCCGGAGTCGGCGATGATCGTCCTGATGCGCGCCCTCGAATCGTTCGCCCAGCGGCAGTTGTTCAAGCAGTATAAGATCAAGACCTGGGATGTGCAGCCGGAGCAGCTCCAGCAGGCCATTCAGGAAACCTGCCGGAGGGCTTGGTTAGACGACGTCGACGGCAAGTACAAAGCCCCCTTACAAGGCCAGTTCCGCGTACTGGCGGCGCTGGGCGATCCACTCGGCCAGGCCTTCCTGCGTGAATGGCCGACCATGAAGCCACTGCTCGATGCGGCGAATCATGGCGTGCTCGGCCACGGTTTTGAGCCGGTCAAATCGGAGCGTGTGCAGCAGCTGTACGATGTCGTGGTGAAGCTGACCGGAGTGACAGAGTCATCGTTGCCGAAGTTTCCCACGCTCGCGCTCTAACCGACATGGAAGTCAAAATCTACTATGAGGATACAGACTGCGGCGGAGTGGTCTACTACGCCAACTACCTCAAATATTTTGAGAGGGCGCGGACGCACTATCTTGAAGCGCGGGGGCTGTCGGTCTCCGGGCTAATGAACCAGGGGACGGTGTTTGTGGTCGTGCGCGCGGAGCTGGACTATCGGTCTCCCGCACGGTACGGCGACACGCTGCTCATCGATACGGTGGTGTCCGATCTGAGCGCCGCCTCCATGACTTTCGCGCATGTGGTGAAAGAAAAGGCGAGCGGACGGGTGATCGTGGAGGGGTCTGCTCGACTGGCCTCGACAGATGGCAACGGCAAGGTGAAACGTCTCGACAAGGCGGTCGTCGCCGTACTACAGTCCGGAGCCGATAAGGAGTCATTGAATGGATAAGCTCGGAACCTGGCTCGCCGTCACCGGCGTCGCGATCGGATTTATCGTCCTCGGCTGGCTGCTGTTCTCAGAAAACCCGTCGGAGAAGAACAAGAAGAAGCCGTAACTCTCCTCTTCCCTACCCCGGGTGAATCTCACGCTGCGCACTCGATGCATTGGCCGCTGAGCTGTGCTCGTCCCCACTGCCCCACATCATCGCCAGCTGTTATCCGAGGACGCCGGCCCAGCGTAGCGCCAATAGCACCAGCCCAAGCACCATTAGGCCACTGAAAAACCTGAACGTGAGTCGTATTGTGCGTTCCGTCAGGATCGTATCGAAGGCATAGCCGGTTGTAGCGCCATAGCGGACGGCCAGCGCGGTCAACGGACACTTTAGCCCGTTGCCCGCGAAGACGGCTGCTTCAATAGCGAGGAGCCCCAGCGCACCCCACAGCCAGGGGCCGACGTACCCCGTCGCCCCGGCATAGAGCAGGAGAAAGATCGCAGTGACCATCAAGATGTAGACCGTCGAGTGAACGCCACGGACGAGCGCAAGAATCCGGGCATCACTCACGGTGTTTCCCTTGGTTTCAGTACCCCGATCATCCTGAGATGCTATCGTCACTGGCGGCCGCTCCTGTTCCGGTCGACTGCGCGGTGTTGTTAGGGACCGACGCACAGATTTGGGACTGTGAGGCGTGTGAACAAGTGTGGTGAGGCTACGGCAGATGAAGGGTAGCGTTCTAAGGCTTGTTTGAAGTCGGGATGGCTGAAAGCCGCTCGAAAATGGGCCACCGATTCCCATACGGCGTAATTCATGAAAGCGGTGCTTCCCGCAATCCCGCGATGTAGCTGAGTGGAGATATACCCCGGTTGTTGTTTCATCCAGGTGGCGTCATCGGCCCAGGCTTTCAGCAATGCAGGGATATCGGACTCTGCAACGGTAAATACGTTCACGAGTACAACCGGCGACACATCGGCATTGAGTTGGGAAAAAATCGGAACGGTTTCATCGAGAGGTTTCAGTGGAAGCATGCCGATCTCCTTATGGACGGGTGGACAGATGTGCGACCTATCGATCGATAGATCGGTTCAGGGCCAGGTGCCTTTGCGTCGGGTGCCGGGAAAGACCCAACGGCATCCTGGCAGGATTGGGACCTGAGGCCAAGTGATTTCTTGCGGGGGTGAACTCAATTAGGACTGCGGCTTTGCGAACCCTTCTTGTTTCAGCATCTCTGCTACGTTCTTTCCATTCACAAATACGTCGGCGACGGTGCGGCCGTAGACATCCTGGCCATGGGGCACGATACGGATCGGCCCTTCTTTGAGGAGTTGCTCCAGCCGCTGTCGGGCTTCTGGTCCGCGTGGCTCGTTCAGTTCCGGCGTGTCGATGCCGCGGAGTCTGATGCGTTCAGAGCCCACGCGCAAAGTATCGCCGTCGACGGTGTGGATGGGTTGGCTGGTGGGAATTCTCCTTCCGGAGATCCGGCCCAACGCCGAAGACTGCGCCTGTTTCCGGTACGGCGCGATTTTGTACCGGCCCTTAGGCAATCGATGGGGTCGGCTCCCTGACGGACGGTGCGGGCGATGCGGCTGCAGCGTCGAAGGAGGAGATGACTCGTTGATCGAGGGCGACCAGCAGAGGTCACAGTTTTTCTGAACCGTTGATTCTCCACTGGACGTAGTGAGTCGGGAGGCTTGGACCGAGTTTAACCAACAGGTTGCCACGGTGAGAACACAGAGCGTCATGCTGGATGTTCGTTTGAGCCGCATGTCTCAGTGCTAAGCAGGGTGCGTGCCATGAGCCACTCGGTTGACAACGATCAAAACGGCGTGCTGGAATGCCGATGTTTCACGAACCACGAATCACGGAGGTTTTACGATGGATATGATGGGACGGGTGGGGCTGATCGAGATTCCAATCTTGATCGCGCCTGATCAAAAAATCTGGTTGGATCGCATGATTAAGGAAAACAAAATCGCCATTCCTCCAGGAGGGACCTTGGAAAAAGGCTCGCTCTATTCGATGTTTATCCGGATGCTCCTGCATAACGCGATGGAAGAGCAAAAGCGGCAGGAAGTCTTGGATATGGAGGACGAGGACGACGAATAGGCGGTCGATAAAAACAATCGCGGGCGGCGTTCTCACGTTGCTCAAGACTTCAACATACTAGGAAGTACGCCTGAGTTTTTCACTCGCTACGGCCTTGCCGGACGATCGGTTTGATCGACCCGCAAGGCCGTAGCTGTATCGAATGGACTCCGTCTGTATCCCATGAGATACGAACGACACTTCACGGGAGACGCACTATAAGCTCTTGAAGGCGGAATGCGCGGCGCGGATGGTTTTGTCGATGTCGGCTGAGGTGTGAGCGGTGGAGAGGAACGCTGCTTCGAATTGCGACGGAGCCAGATAGATGCCCTGGTCCAGCATCTTGTGAAAGTACTTGCCGTAGCGCGCTGTATCCGCCTGTTTCACGGTATTCCAATCACTGACAGGCGTGGAAGTAAAGAATGCGGTGAGCATGGAGCCCACGCGGGTTTGGATGAGCGGCACGCCCGCTTTCTTCGCCGCTTCGCCGATGCCCTTCGCCAGGGCCGCGGATTGCGCCTCAAGCTTCTTGTAGACGCCCTTCTTCTTGAGCTGTTTCAGCGTTTCGATCCCCGCCGAGACGGCCAACGGATTTCCCGACAAGGTTCCTGCCTGATAGACCGGCCCGGATGGCGCGATCAGATCCATGATGTCTTTCCGTCCGCCGTAGGCGCCGACCGGCAGCCCCCCGCCGATGATTTTCCCGAGGATGGTGAGATCCGGCGTAATGCCATAGAGCGCCTGCGCGCCTCCGTAGTTCACGCGAAATCCTGAAATCACTTCGTCAAAGACGAGAAGAATGTCATTCTCTGCCGTCAGCCGGCGAAGAGCGGAGAGAAATTCCGGGGCCGGGGGCACGACGCCCATATTGCCTGCGATCGGCTCCAGAATAATGCAGGCCAGGTCTTTGCGATGTTCGGCCACCATTCGTCGCACAGTGTCGATGTCGTTATAAGGGGCCGTCAGGGTGTGCTTGGCAAAGTCGGCCGGGACGCCGGGTGAATCGGGGATGCCCAAGGTGGCCAGACCAGAACCGGCTTTGGCGAGTAAGTAGTCGCTGTGTCCGTGGTAGCAGCCCTCGAATTTCAGGATGCTGTCCCGCTTGGTGAAGCCCCGGGCCACGCGAATGGCGCTCATGACGGCTTCAGTTCCGGAACTGACCAGACGCACTTTCTCCATGGACGGGAAGGCGTCGCGGATCATGCGGGCAAGGGTGACTTCCAATTCCGTGGGTGCGCCGTAGCTGGTGCCGTTGTCGGCGGCTTTCTTAATAGCCCGGATGACCGCCGGAGCGGCATGTCCCAGGATCATGGGGCCCCAGGAGAGGACATAGTCGAGATAGGTGTTGCCGTCGACGTCGTAGAGCTTGGCTCCTTTGGCGCGCTTGATGAACCGGGGCTGACCCCCGACAGAGCGGAACGCTCGGACGGGGCTATTGACCCCACCGGGAATGAGCAATTGGGCTGCGGCAAAGAGTTGGGCTGATCGAGTCGTTTTCATGACGGGGGCGCACCCTAACATGCTCCTCTGCACGGGTCAAGAAAGCCGGATTAGAGAAGCGGAGCTGCCGTTCATTGCCTCATCGAGGAGCAAAAAGTGTCTCATGAGATACGGCCCTATCGATTTAGATACGATTGGCCCAGTTCGGTCATACCAAGAGTGGGGCGAATCACTGGGAATTGAGTGGGTAACGGCGCGGGATATTCCGGCCCAACTTTTGCTGTTTGTGTTGCGTAGCGGTGTATCAGAAAAGTGAGGAGTGACCATGACGGTGGTGTGTTCGTGGTGCCGGCATGAAGGATTAGCCGGAGTCTTTGGAGAAAAAGCTCCTTTTGAGGATCGGCGGGAGACCCATGGGATTTGTCCGTCACATCGGATCCAGGTTCGTGCCGGGTGGATGGAGTCACGCTTCGGTCAGGTTAACGGCACTCAGGGATCAACGACCCAAGAAGTCGGCGGGTATGTCGTGCGTTCCGCAGCCCACCTCTGGGGCGAACTGCGGAATCTCTCGCGGAAAGCCGGGCTATAGGTTCCCCAGCCTTACGTTTCCTGCACGGGTACTATTTCCCCTGAAACATCTTCAGCAATTGATCGAGTCCGCCGGCTTAAATCTTTCCTGTCGGTGTCAGCTTGTCGACGAGATCTGGCAACAAGCCGGCGAGTTGCGTGCCGGCGGCCTCGGTCGAGATCCCGGCTTTGGTCGCCAGTTGTTTGAGCAGGTCGCCGCCGAGGCCCTGTTGAATCTGCTGGGGGGTCACAGGAAGATTCTTGCCGGTACCCACCCAGGAGTTCACGATCTCGCCCAGGCCGTTCTTTTGGAGGGTTTGGACCAGTCCAGCGAGCCCTCCCACCGAGCTATTCTGACCGAGCAAGCCGGTCAAAGCCTGCATCAAAGGATTCTGGTTGCTGCTTCCGCCGAGCATGCCGCCGACGGCTTGCCCTAATTGATCCATGAGACTCATTGCGGTGTCCTCCCATTCTTTGCGGGACGAGGCGATCGTCCTTTCGTCGGGGGGGAGAGGTCCGGCATTGGCGCCGGCTCAATCCCCCAATGTTTTCTCCTAGGTGCTTCCTGGTGTGATACTGCAAAGAGGGCATGAAAGGCAACCGCCTTGGACCCTCCGCCGGCCTGGCCTTTGCTCCAGGCTTCCCCGGCATCGCTCAGAATCTCGAGCAGCGTTTCGTACTCGTCCTCGTCGTCGGCCAAGACGGCTTGTGCATCGGTGAGGAGCAGCACATAGCCCTTGGCCGGCAGCCATTCCAAATCCGCGAGACATTCTTCCATCGCGTCCCAGTTGTGACCGAAATAGTCCGGGAACCCTAAGGCGCGAGCGAATTCCGTGAACAGGCCGGCCGGGGTCGAGCATTTTTTGCCGTGGATTACGCGCAGGGCGAATCCGGTCGGCGCTTTGACCAAAGCGGTGGCCGTCGTGCCGGCCGGAATAACGAGCAAGGACGACCAGGGGGCTATCGGAGTCTGGAGATAACTCATCAAGGTGCGTGGTGGTGTCATGGAATGATCAGTGTCCTAGTTGAGCGGTGTAAAGGTTCGGTAATGATCGCCTGTATAGTAGGCCTTGCCGGTGCGCTGTTCGATCACCAGCCGTTCCGCATCACGCGACCGACCCCGGATCTTGGGGTTCACGTCATACTCGCGATAGCGGCCGCGCGGCAACCGGCGCTCTCGATTCTGAAATTCCCGCCCGCCGATATATCCGGGCAGCGGGGCTCCGTCCCGTTCCTGCAAACGCTTGAGCAGGTCCTGCGCTTTGAGAGGCGCCATTGAGACGGCATCGTGATCCTGCGTCACCGCTGGCGGTGATTGAGTGAGAGGGTCTGCCAGGCCGGTTCCCGCGTTCAGCCCAGCGCAGATCACCAGTCCGAGCAGGAAGGCGGTCACGAGGCATTGTGAGAAACGCCGGATCAGGGGGAAGGGCATAACGAGAATCCTGTTCGTCCGTCGCAAAGACCGATCGACCGTAGCATGCGCATTTTGGGGAGGTCAAACCGCCTTCAGCGGGAGAGGTATGATCGCTTTGCGGTCACTCAGTACGTAGGTTAGAATGTGAGCGGATTGTTCACAGCACGAATCCGGGGCGGGTTGTCATCCGATCGCGATATCAAATCAGAAAGATTCGACTCCATCGTGATGCCCGTGAGGGACGCATGACGAGTGCCATGCGAGGAGCCAACATGGTGTTGAACCCGCCGGCCATCCGAGAGGAACGCCCGCCCATGCGACGGTCATTTGTACTCATCGCTCTGCTTGTCCTGCTGGGCGGTCCCGTGCTGGCGCTTGCCCAAAGTGGATCGCTTGATCAATCTCCGACCGCCGTCGTGAAGCGCTATGTGACGCTTGACAAGAAGGGCGCCCGCATGGACGCCATGTCGTTCGAAACGCTGGTGCCCTACATTGACTGGAAGGAGGAGCCTCTCTGGGGTCGCATCGTGGTGATTCAAGACGTCATGGTGCCGGAGGATTATCGGAAATGGGAAGTGGTGAACCAGCTCGAAGTGGTGATTCCGGTCACCTTTACGGTGCTTGGCTCGGTGTATTTGGAAACGGCGGCGTTTGTGCCTGAGGCTATCGCCGAGGAAGTCCGGTTTCGCGTGAAGGCCGTTCGAAGCAAGTGGCGGATCGTGGAGCCGATGATTCCTCCGCATATCGGGCTAAAGCGGATGATCGACCTGGTGCGTGACGCAGAAGTCAAAGAAACCGATGCCGAGAAGCGCGGCATCCTGGCGGCTTTGGGAGAGACATTGCGAAAGGTCAAACCATGACGAAGACCCCGGTTGATTTGTTGATTTTTGATTTGGACGGCACGTTGATCGAGTCGAAGTGGGACATCGCCCATTCGGTCAACCTCACGCTGGTCGAGTTGGGGCTGCCGGAACGGCCGCTTGAAGAAATTTTCGGATTCGTCGGCGACGGGGTCAAGAAACTCCTGCGGCTGGCCGTCGGCGAGAGCAACCGGGTGAGTTTCGACGAGGCCCTCGCCGTCTTTCGCGGGCACTATCTCGAACATTGTCTGGACCGCACGGTCTTCTTTCCGGGGATCGAGCCGATGTTGCAGCACTTCTCCGACAAGCACAAGGCCGTGGCGACGAATAAATCGATCGAATACACGCGCGTCATTCTCAACGGGTTGGGCGCGGGGCATTTCCCCTGGGTCGTCGGGGGAGACAACGGGTTTGGCCTGAAACCGGAGCCTGGTATGCTGTTGCATCTGCTTGAGCAGGTGAAGGTCCCTAAGGAGCGAGCCGTTTTGGTGGGCGACAGTACCAACGACATCAACGGCGGGCACAACGCCGGCATTCGGGTCTGCGCCGTCGGCTATGGAATGGGGAATCGGGAGAAGATGGCGGCGTGCGAGCCCGATTGGTTCATCGAACGACCGGAACAACTGATGGAGATCTTTACATGATTGCAGAATTGCTTCACGGATCACGTGACGCGTCACGCGTCACGGCGTTGTGCCTCGGGCTGGTCGTCAGCCTGACGCTGTACCTCGTTCCAGCGGTGGCAGAGGGCCCGAGTCTTGCCGATCGGGTGATCGAACACAAACTGGCGAACGGCCTGACCGTGCTGATGGTCGAGCGCCATCAAACGCCGGTGGTCTCGGTCAACATCACGTTCGCGGTGGGCGGGGTGAATGAGCAGGTCGGCCAGACCGGCTTGGCTCACCTGTATGAGCATATGGCGTTCAAGGGGACGCGGACCGTCGGGACGAAGGACTATGACAAAGAGAAGCTGACGCTCGACGAGCTGTCTCGCGTGGGGACCCTCCTCGATCAACGGCAGCGCGAGTTGGCCAAGAAGGGCGCTGCGGTGACGCCGGGGGAGCAGGCCGCGCTTGATACCTTGCAGAAACAGGTCACGGACCTGCAAGCGCAAGCGGGCCAGTATGTGGTCGGCAACGAAATGGCCTTGCTCTATCAGCGCCACGGCGGTGTGGGGCTCAATGCCTCCACCGGGAAAGATCTCACCCGCTATACGATCAGCCTCCCGGCCAACCGGTTGCCGGTCTGGGCGGCCATCGAAGCCGACCGGATGGCGAATCCGGTCCTCCGCGAATTCTACAAAGAGCGCGGCGTGGTGATGGAAGAACGCCGCCTGCGCAACGACGACAGTCCGAACGGACTCCTCTTCGAAACCTTTACCTCGGCGGCCTTTCGGGCGCATCCCTATGGCGTGCCGACCATTGGATGGGGATCGGACATTCTGTCGCTGACTCCGGCAGCGACCGAGGCCTTCTTCAAAACCTACTATGGGCCGAACAACGCGACGATCGCCCTCGTGGGGGATATCAATCCGAAAGAGGTCATTGCCTTGATCGAGGGGACGTTCGGGAAGATTCCGGCCGCGAGCGCCACGCCCGAGATCGTGACGGTGGAGCCGGAGCAGCGGGGCGAGCGCCGCGTCGAGGTCGAGTTCGATGCCGAACCGATCGTGGCGATCGGGTATCACAAGCCGGGCCTGGGCCATCCGGACGACGATGTCTTCGATGTGATCGATGAAATTCTGACCGACGGGCTGACGTCCCGTCTGCAGACTACCATCGTCAGGGAGAAACGGCTGGCCGGGTCCGTCGGGTCCGATGCCAACTACCCCGGCGTGCGCGCCCCGAATCTCTTCATCCTGACCGCCACGCCGCTGGCGCCTCATACGACGGGGGAGGTGGAGACGGCGATCTATGCGGAATTGGAACGGCTCAAGACCGAACCGGTGCCGGCGAAAGAACTACAGAAGATCGTCAACAATATCGACGCGGACCTCGTGCGGGCCCTGCGCTCGAACAGCGGGCTCGCATCGCAGCTGGCGCTGTTTCAGACGGTGGCGGGTGATTGGCGGCATGTCTTGAAATCCCGCGACCGGATCGCCGCGGTCACGCCGGCCGATATTCAGCGGGTTGCCAGGCAGTATTTCACCAAGTCCAACCGAACCGTAGGCACGCTCGTCAAGCATGCGCGCGAGAAGAATCTGACGGCAGGGAATGAGGTGGCACGATGAGGCAGGTGAAGGGGAAGCGGGTAAGGGTGGGCGGGATCGCAGTGGTCGGCCTGTTCAGCGTATTCATGCTGTCACTCACTGTGACGGCTTGCGCGGGAGGGCCGACGCTCAGCGACCCGCGCACCATGACGTTCAAGCCGGTGGAGTTTATCCCGCCGGAGCCGAATCGCGTGGTGCTCGACAACGGCATGGTCGTGTATCTCCTCGAAGATCATGAGCTGCCGCTCATTACGGTGACGGCCACGATGAAAACCGGCACCTGGCTTGATCCGGCAGATAAGATCGGCCTCGCGGCACTCACGGGCGCCCTCATGCGGACGGGCGGCGGCGGCGGGCTCACGCCGGAACAAGTGGATGAAGAATTAGAGCACTTCGCAGGGGATGTCAGTGTGTCGATCGGGCACGAGTCCGGGTCTGCGTCGCTCGATGTGCTGAAGAAGGATCTGAAGCGCGGGCTCCAGATTTTCTCCGGTCTGCTCCGGACGCCGGCCTTCGAACCGGCGCGGGTCGAGATTGCGAAGTTGCAGGCGCTTGAGGGCATCCGCCGCCGTCAGGACAATCCCGGCTCCGTGGTGGGGCGAGAGTTCATGAAGTTGTTGTACGGCCCCGACCATCCGTCCGCCCGTGAAACATCCATCGCGTCGGTCACCGGCATTACCCGTGACGATCTCGTGGCCTTTCACCGGAGCACGATCCATCCCAACGGCATCATTTTGGGGGTGACCGGTGATTTCCAGAAAGCGGACATGCTGGCGGCGTTGCGCGAGGTGTTCGGAGATTGGGCCAAGGGAACGGTACCGGAACTGAAGATTGCCGATGTGCCGGACAGTCAGAGCGCAACGCCGGCCATCCGCTTCGTCAATAAAGAGACCTCGCAGACGCATATGCGGGTCGGGCATCTCACGATCCGTGAAAATGATCCGGACTACGTGGCCCTGGCCATCGCCAACGATATCCTGGGAGGGAGTTCTTTCCGGAGCCGGCTCTTCAACGATGTGCGAACGAAACGCGGGCTGGCCTATTCGGTGGGCAGCCGTCTGATGGCGGGCGTGCATGATCAAGGCGTCTGGCTCATGCGGGCGGAGACGAAGCAGGTCTCCACGCAGGAAGTGGTGAGCCGGTTCATCGCCAATATTGAACGGATGCGGACGGAACTGGTCACGGACCAGGAGCTGGCCGAGGCGAAAGAAGCTTATGTGAATTCGTTCGTGTTTTCGTTCAGCAGCCCCTCGGCGATCGTCAGCCGGCTCGTGGAGCTGGAGAACGACGGACTGCCCAAGGACTTTCTTCAGCAGGTACGGGAGAAAGTGGTCAAGCTGACCAAGGAAGACGTGCTGGCAGCGGCGAAGAAGCATCTGCACCCAGACCGATTGAAGATTATCGCCGTCGGTTCCGGCGACATGCTGCCGAAAGTGCTCTCGACCTTCGGAGAAGTGAAAGAGATCAAGCTCTCTCCGGAGGGATGAAGCGGGAGTGGCCGGTGGTGGGGGCGTTCTCTTGCTCGCGCCCCGCGCACGCAAGATGTGACGCTAGGCTGGAACGGGCGGTGCTCGGTGTATGCGGGCCGTAAGAACGCTACCCCACCACCGGCCTTGAGAAGAATTGGGTGAGAAAGTCTGTAGACGGAGTGAGAATTCGATATGCCGCTGGAAGATGAGCTCTGTGACATTCTGAAAAAGTCCCGCATCGGTCAGGGAATATCGGTGGTTGATCTGGCGAAGATGACGGGTTTGCCGGGTGGCGATATCACGGCGCTGGAGCGCGGGGATCGCCCGCGTGATCGCACGGAAGTGCGGGCGTTGGCCCTGGCCTTAGGCTTGCAGGACGAACCGCTCGCGCAGATAGCGATCGAGCAATGGGTGCCGGTTGCCCAGTCATCGCCAGCCTGGCTCAAGACGATTCAAGGATCGATCAACGGCTACGGGGTACAGGGTTACATTCTCCACGACGGAGGCGAGGCGCTGCTGATCGATACGGCCTACAACGCGCCGGCGATGATCGAGTATGTCTCCACGCACCATCTTCGGCTGGTCGGGATTTGTTTGACGCACGGCCATACGGATCATGCCGATGGCACCGAACAGATTCTCCAGTCCCATCCGGCACCGGTCTATCTGGGAGCCGAGGACGTCGAGCTGCTCAGCTGGCGGCCGCCTCAGGCGCAGTTGAGGACGCCGGTTCACGGGCAGACCATTGCTGTCGGCCGTCTGGCGGTTCAGTGCTTGATGACGCCGGGTCATACGCCAGGCGGAATCTGCTACCGGGTGGATGATGCACAGATGCCGGTGTGTTTTGTGGGCGATACGTTGTTTGCGGGATCGATCGGCCGCTCGAATCCCAGTACGCTCTATCGGATCCATCTGGCTTCCGTCCGGGCCACCGTGCTTGGCCTCCCGCCGGAGTATCGGTTGTTGCCGGGCCATGGCCCCGCGACGACCGTCGAAGAAGAAGTGGCTCATAACCCTTTCTACGCATCCGCCTAGGAGCGCGCATGAACGGCGACCAGCAGGATGTGGACGCCGACGATGCCGACGAATTCGAAGAATCGACATTTTCGCGCTACCTCCTTCCGATCGTCTTGTTCTGCCTGACGATCTTTACCACGCTGTGGGCGGGTGCCTATCAAGACCATCCCAATCTGTTTCACCCGTTTCGCGGAGCCTGGGAGTTGCTTACCGAGCGGCCGGGTGAACTGGTCAACGGGATTCCCTTTGCGGCCACGCTGCTCCTGATTCTCGTCACCCATGAGCTGGCACACTATGTCTACTCGAAGCGGCATCGTGTTCCGGCGTCGCTTCCGTTGTTCATTCCAGGGTTGCCGCTGTTAGTGGGAACCTTTGGGGCGATCATTCGTGTGCGTGGTCAAATTGTGGAGCGGAAGGCCCTCTTCGATATCGGGATCTCTGGGCCATTGGCCGGATTTGCCGTGGCGCTTGTGGCGCTTGTAATCGGATTGCACTGGTCGCAGGTGGAGGTGGGGATCAGTTCGGCCAGTCCCTTCTATGTCGGGCGATCCATACTCATTGATTGGTGCATCTCCCTGGTCTTGGGAGATCTACCGAGAGGGGCGAGTGTCAATTTGCATCCGATCGCTGAAGCGGCCTGGTTCGGGCTCTTCGTCACCTGTTTGAATCTGATTCCCATCGGACAACTTGACGGGGGCCATGTCGCCTACGCGCTCTGGGGCGGGAGACAGCGGACGATCGCTTTCTGGGGCATTCCCGTCCTTTTGGTGCTTGGCTATCTCGGCTGGCAAGGGTGGTGGTTGTGGGTGTTCCTTTCGACCCTGCTTGGAGTCGGCCATCCGCCGATCCCGGATCCGACTTCGCCGCTGGGCTCGACGCGAACCTGGCTTGGACGGGCGACCGTCCTGCTCTTCATCCTCATCTTCACACCGTTTCCTATCGTCGTCCGCTGAGGGGGACTCGGGATTGAGCCCCGGCCTCGCGATGGCGATTTACGGCAAATTCTTGTCGGATCGGCCGGTTGGCCCTAGCATGCAGACATGGAGGCGACAGGGGTATCAACGGGCGCATGTCCCAAGTGTCAGGCCGATCGCTCGGAGGACGCAACCGAGTGCGCCCGGTGCGGGATTATTTTCTCCAAGTATCGGGCCCCGGCGCCCCGCCCGTCGACCGCAACTGCCGGATCATCCACCGGGTCCTTATGGTGGCTGACTGCCAAAGACTGGATGATCGAATCCGACATGGCGTCCGATTCTCCGACCTTCTACGGGCGGCTGGCCGTCTACCTGGGGCTTCTCTGGTGGGGACGGATCTTTATCATGACGCCGCTGGAGACCAACTACACCGGCGAGTCGTTTCTCCATCTGATCAACCTGCCGTTTCACGAAGCCGGGCACCTGATCTTTAGTCCGTTCGGTCGCTTCATGATGATTCTCGGCGGAAGCCTTGGCCAAGTGCTGATGCCGATGATCTGCTTGGGTACTTTCCTCATCAAGACGCGCGACCCCTTCGGCGCCTCGGTCGCGCTCTGGTGGACGGCCGAAAGCCTTATGGACGTAGCGCCCTATATCAACGATGCGCGCGACATGGAGCTGATGCTGTTAGGCGGCGTGACCGGCAAAGAAACCGACGGCCACGATTGGAATAATCTGCTGACGATGACAGGTCTGCTGCAGTGGGACCACCGTTTGGCCCATCTTACCTACAACATCGGAATTTTTCTGATGCTCGCGTCTTTCGCCTGGGGTGGGGTCATCCTGGCGCGCCACTATCAGCGACAACGGGAATGAGGAGAGACGTTGTCTCTCCTTCCGCCCCTCCACCGTCTTGCCCGATCAGCTATTTAGCCTTCAGCCTGGATTGATGCAGAAATGGCGGGCCTAGCGGTACGAGCTGATGGCCGGTGAAGGCCTGCGTCAGGCTGGCGACCGCGTGATAGAAGGCCATCAAGCCGACGACGATATGGAGCAGGCCGGGAATGGTTTCGCCGATGAGATCGAGTCGGGCCAACACGGTGGAGGAAAACGTGATGGTGATGATGACATGGAGAATACAGAGTGTGGCGTTGCGATAGGCGGTGAGATAGGTCATCACCAGGGAGAAGGCCGCATACACAAAATTAATTGGGGCAAAGAGCACCATGTCCATATGGAAGGACGTGCCTTCGCTGACCAGTTTGGCAATGGAGACGGTGAGCCAGAAAAACCCGTACATGGTGAGCGCGGTGCCGCCGAGCTGCTCGTGATAGCGAATATCGGTAATGCCCGCCAGGATCTGCACGATCCCGCCGAAGATCAACGCGATGACCAGGGTGCCGACTTTATTGGAATCGGGGATGCCGCCGAGTTGGGCTACGCCCAGCGTCAAGGCTCCGACTGCGAGACCGAACAGGCCGATTGCCAACACGTCGATTCGCCGGTGATGCTCCACATCGCTCATAGACCGCCTCCTTCGATAGATTCAACGTCTGACGATCGCTCCGACCGTTCAAAGCGGCCCCCAGCATGCAACAGGGACTATTGAAAAGACAAGCAGGCTCCGGCAGACTGCTTGTGCCCATGCCAGTGGAGTGCCGGACATTGCGGAGGCCGATCATGACGAAGCACGGACCCGTTTCTGCAAAATTATGGCTTATCGGAGTCGGACTGGCGCTGGCACTTGTGACGAATCAAGGTCTTGCTGAGCAGCGGGAGGCTCGATTTACGCTGGTCCTTAATGGGGCCGCCGTCAAAGACGGCCAGACCGGAATAATCTGGGAGCAGGAGCCGGATCGGGAGCACGATGTGTGGAGCCGTTCGAATGAACGCTGCACCACAAAAACCGTCGGCGGACAATCGGGCTGGCGCGGGCCCACGATCGATGAACTCAAGACCTTGATTGATCATTCCCAACATGACCCGGCCTTACCGGCCGGCCATCCCTTCGCGAATATCCGGTCTGAAATCTATTGGACTGCGACGCCTGATCCGAAAGACGACATCGTGGCCTGGCAGGTCAGTTTTTTCAGCGGCGAACCGGTTACCGACCAAAAGTCCGGCACCAGGCGCATGTGGTGTGTGTTGGACAGGATGAAACCGTAAAGGCATCCGGCGCATGGTCCCTCTCGTACTTGTCCTATGGGCGGTGCTGGTCGTCCTAGGAGGTCAGGCTCTGGCTGACCCGCTGTCTCCCAGCGAGAGCCCTGCTCCCGCTGCCGAGAGCCCGTCGGATTGGCATTACGGCGCCTACGTCGATCTCAGCTACATCGTCAATTTCAACTTTCCCGAGAATCATCTCTGGCGCAGTCGATCTACGGCCTCGCGCCACAATGAACTGGCGCCCAACATGGGGTACGTCTATGTGCGCAAAGATAGCAATGAGGCTTCCCGCTGGGGCATGGAGCTTGGCATTCAGGGAGGATATGACTCGAAAGACTTCGGGTATCTCCAAGGAGAGCGCAAGGTCGATGGGGCCGACACTTGGCGGCATTTGCAGCGGGCCAACGTGGCCTATCTTGCCCCGGTCGGGAACGGCCTCATGGTTACCGCCGGCCTCTTCAACAGTTTGATCGGCTACGAATCGCTCTACGCAAAGGACAATGCAAACTATACCCGGTCATGGATTGCCGACTACTCGCCCTACATGATGTTCGGGGTGAATGCCAAGTATCCCGTCAATGAGCAGTTGACGGTCGCGGCCTTCGTCATCAACGGCTATTTCCACCTCTCCCATCCCAACGATCAGCCGTCCTACGGCGGACAATGGGCGTACAAAATGACGCCGCGGTTGACGGCGACGCAAACCCTCTATTGGGGGCCGGACCAGACCAAGACATCATTCGAATTCTGGCGGCTCTACGGAAACCATATTCTCGAGTGGAAGGGCGACGACTTGACGCTGGCGGTCTCTTACGATATCGGGACCGAACGTATCGCCGGCCAGCCTGGTAGTCCGCGTACCTTCGCTATGGGCGGCAACCTGTTGGCGAAGTGGCACGTGTCCGGTCCCTGGAGCATGGCCGTGCGGCCGGAGTTCTATTGGGATCGCAACGGACGGTGGACCGGGCAAGAGCAGTTCGTGAAAGCGGTCACCTCGACCGTGGAATATAAATTTCTCTACCGGTGGACCAATGCCATCGTCCGGCTCGAGCATCGCTATGATGAGTCGACCGGATCCGGGGGAGGATTTTTTCGCAAGGGAGAGACCAGTCCGGGAACCTTGGGATTGGCTCCCGCGCAACACTTGCTCTTGTTGGGACTGCTCTGGTCATTCGATTCACCGTAGCGGTGAGAGCGCGCCGGACCGTTCGCGTCTGAGTGAGCGCAGGTGCTCGACGAGTCTTGCACCGAGCGCCTCGATAGCCCGGCCTTTTGCCTCTTTCAGTGCGTCTGCATCTTCCACCAGGACCGCGGCTCCGGTGCGCTGGGCCTGACCCTCAGCCGTCTGTTGGTCGAGCAGCTGGTCGGTCCGCAGATCCCAGAGTATGCCGTCGAGGATAACGAGCGCATCGATCACGGTGCCGGGAGCCAGCCAGGCGCCGATCACCGTCGGGTAGAGGAGGGCATAGGCATTGTTACGCCGATCCACCGCGCCGACTCCATCCACGAGCAAGAGCACGTCGATTCCATATCGTGCGGAGGCTTGTCGAAATTCTTGGCGGGTGAGGGTCCGGACGGTCGGTTCTGCAAGGACCACGACCTCGCGAAGGATCTGGTCGCTACGCAATGGAGCGAGACATTGCACCAGCTGGTCTTTCTCTGCACTCAGCCACTCCCCTGAGCGAATCGACTCGCGGGTGGGGAATTCCGTTCGAACAAAGTAGACGCCGAGACGGAACGGTTCTGCGAGGCGGGGCCGATTCTCGATCGCGTCCTTGGTCTCGGTGGCCTTGATCTCACGTGCGCCGACGAAACTCATCCGCTGGAGCAATGTGTCCTGCATCCCGGCCCGGTCAAATTCCGGGCTAGTTGAGCAAGCGGAGAGAGTGATGAGAAGGATAGGAACCAGCCATTGAATGCGGTGAACTCTCATGGAATCCTTCCCGGACGAGTCGATGGCATTACGGTGTGGGACAGTTCCTCCAGCGCGAGCATGAGCGCATGGGTTCCACTCCGGCCATGGCCGAGCGCCTGCACCCGGTGATAGAGCCCACGCACCAATGTCAGCCCGGGCAACGTGAGGTTCATGCGTGTGGCCTCGTCCAGCGCAATGCCCATGTCTTTCACGAAGTGCTCGACGAAGAATCCGGGGTCGAAGTCGCGCTGTAGGATTCTGGGGGCCAGGTTATCCAACGTCCAACAGGCGGCGGCGCCTCCGCGGATCGACTCGAGCATCTGCGTCAGATCAAGTCCCGCCTTGAATCCGTACAGCAAACTTTCACACACTCCCACCATCGTCCCGGCGATCACGATTTGATTGCAGAGCTTCGCATGTTGTCCGGCTCCCGGCCCGCCCTGATAGACCATCTTCTTGCCCAAGCATTCGAAGAGCGGACGCAGGCATTCCACCGTTTCACGATTCCCGCCTGTCATGATGGAGAGGGTCGCGTTTCTGGCACCGACATCCCCGCCTGAGACCGGCGCGTCGATCGCCCGGAGTCCTTTGGCTGACGCGGCGGCCGCGATCTCCCGACTCAAGGTCGGCTCGGTCGTGGTCATATCGATCAGGATTGAGCCAGGTCTGGCTCCCGCCAGAACTCCCTCAGCACCAAAGTAGACTTCCCGTACATCGCGAGGAAATCCGACCATCGTGATGATGACCGTCGATTGTTCGGCGACGCCGCGCGGATGATCCGCCCAGAGCGCCCCGCGGTCAAGAAGCGGTTGAGCCTTGGCCCTCGTGCGGGAAAAGACGGTGAGGGGATAGCCGGCCCGTTGCAAATGGCCGCACATCGAAACACCCATCACGCCGGTGCCGACCCATCCGATACGACTGTGATCCGGAGCAATCTGCTGCATACAGAGGAGGATTGAACCGTTAGAAGCCGCTGCCGCCGCCGCCGCCGAAGCCGCCGCCGGAGGATCCGCCGGACGAGCCGCTGCTTCCACTGCTGCTGAACCCGGAACCGCCCGAACTGCGCGGTGCGGAGGTCATGGCGGTGCCGGCTGCCATGGACAGTTGCGATAAGTTGCCTGTCAGGTTCCGCGGCCTGAATTCGGCAAAGTTGGCTCCTTGATACCAGGTAGGCGGCTGCGTGTAAATGCCGTCGAAGGCGTTAGTCCAGTTGCGTTCCACGCCCAAGGCCATCGCGAACGGGAGGAACTTCTCGAACATCTCGGGCGTTTTGACGAGACGCTCAAACCGATCGGACTCGACGCGGGTCAGGAATTCTTCGAACCCCAGCACTTTCTCCAATGCTCTGGTGCCGCGTAGCGTTCGGGCCGGCATGATCCGGCCGAATCCGACGATGATAAGTCCCGACAGGACACTTGCAGCGGCTCCGGTTTGAAAGGCCAGGCCGATCCGTTCGCTCAACCAGGCGCTTCCGAATACGGCGGCGATGGTTACGGCGATCCCGCCGATCGTGTACGCCTGCTTGACCCGGTCGGGCCGGCGTGCGTAATAACCGCGGGTGACCAGCTGGTCGAACAGTGAGGACCGGATGCCGTCCAGGCGCGTGTAAAATCGATTGGCCAGGTCGGACAACGCCACCGTGTCTGCGTGGTCGTCGGAGAGCAGTCCGGTCGGAAAGATCCCTCTCAGAATCGAGGCCTCGTGGGCTTTTAATCCGTCCCAGGCGGAGGAGGGTTGGAGGCGATGCAAGTGGTATCCGGTGCTCGACCACAATCCGAGGAGCTTGGGCTCTTGCCGTTCTTCAATCCGTACATAGCCCCGAACGGCCAGATCGACCAAGGTGGCGGTGATATCGCGAAGGTCGGGCGAGTCGTCCACCAGGGTGCCGAGCTCGGCGGGGGTCAGATGGTCGGGGGGGGCATAGCTGACGATGATGGGGCGCAGGCGCGGGTCACGGCCGCGGGTGTACCAGAGATACCACATGATGCCGAACACGCCGGCCGGCAAAGCCAATGGCCAGTTGTATCGGAGGAATAGCTGTGTCCGCTGCAGCGATCCCGGTTCGTCGACCAGCCCTTTATCCCATCCCACGACGGCGGTCAGGCCTTCGCGGAATCCCAGCGGCCGCGTCATCTGATAGTGGATTTCTGAACCCTCGACTCGGACGTCGGCCTGCTGCTCGCGCGCGCCGTAGGCGCCGCTGAACGCGAGGGCTTTGACGCCGGTCGCCTTTCCGGGCAGCAACACTCTGGCGGCCGCCGATTCGATCGGCACATCCCATTCGTCGCCGGTCACGTTCCAATAGAGCTCGTCATGGTCTTCGAAATATTTGAGCCCGTTGGCCACTCGATAGGTCAGGATCAGCGTCTTGGTGATGTCTTGTGCGCCGGGAAGCCAGACCTTGAAGCTCCGGTAGTGCCGATCCCGGATGCTGTCGACCTTGAGCGGAACCCGGAGCTCGTCCGTGGCGCTGACCAGGTCCAGCAGCAGGGTGTAATTGAATCCCTGCGGCGTTCGATATTCGACCGGGATATCGCGTTTCAGTCCGTTCCAGGATCCGGCGAAACGCGGGCGGATCGTTTCCGTCACCAGGAGGTCTCCGCTGGGGAGTACCTGAATGTCGGCCTGGAACTGCTCGATGACGAGCGAGCGGGCGTCGGCGAGGGCGCGTCCGTCAGTCAGAAACCACGCGACGAGCAGGAGGCCCAGGCGAATGACGTATCGTGCGCGCATAGGGGAAAGAGCCGTTCGCTCCATCGGTGCAATCAGCGGGAAGCCTGCTCAAAGCTGACTTTCGGCACGGCCCGCTCCGCCGCATCGGCGAGTTCAAAAAACTCCCCTTGCTTGAAGCTGAAGAAGCCGGCGATGAGGTTGGAGGGGAATTCCTGGATCTTCGTGTTCAGGTCGCGCACCACGGCATTGTAGTACCGGCGGGCATTCTGCACGGCTTCTTCGATCTGGTTGAGCGAGGCCTGGAGCTGAGTAAAGCTTTCCACGGCGCGGAGTTGCGGATAGGCTTCGGCCAGCGCAAAGAGTGATTTCAACGATTGGGCGAGCAGACCCTCGGCTTCCGCTTTGGTGGATGGTGTGGCGGCGGCCATGGCACGGTTGCGAGCGGTGATCACGGCTTCGAGCGTCTGCTTCTCGTGCCCCGCATAGCCCTTGACCGTTTCGATCAGGTTAGGAAGAAGATCGTATCGGCGCTTCAACTGCACATCGATGTCGGCCCAGGCATTCTCCGATTGGACTTTCAACCGGACTAGGGAATTGTAGATGCCGATGACCAGCAGCACCAATCCGGCCAGCACCAGCAATAGTATCCAAGCCATGAGTCATCCTCCTCGTTTACGCACGGCAGCGCAGCTCTTGCCCAGCACACAGTCGTAAAACTATATCCGTAAGGGTGTGAGCTGTAAAGCAATCCACCGCTGCTGACCGGTTTAGCGGTCAGAGGGGGAAGGCTATTCGAGGAGGGGAAGAATTCTTGTGGCCACGGCTTGCACGAAGCCTTCTTGCTCGGTCACGACCTTGAGTCCTTGGAAGCTCAAGTAGTAGCCGCCGTGGCTGGGCGCTTGAATGGTGGCGCTCACTTCGACTCGTTGGCCGTCTTCAATCTCCGGGTCACGGATGAGCGGCCTTCCGCAAATGCCGAGCACGGCCATGGACATCACACCGGTGTCGTCCTCCAGCTTGAAGAGATAGGCGCCGTAGCAGACATCAATCTCGTTCGGTAATTTGTACGGATCGAGCGGTTGCACGTCCCGCGCGGTGCCCTGGAGGGTGACCTGCCGCAAATGATAGATCCGGGGTTCTTCGAGGATCTGCTGGATGGGAATCGGCTCCTCCGCCAGGAGGATTGTCGGAAGCCCCATGATGACGAGAACTGTGGCGGTGCTGAGCAGGAGGAGGAATGGCGTGTACGATCGCATGGCGCGGGCATTCTACCATTGTTTACTCATGAAGAGCCCCGCTCCCCGCTTTCGCTTCACGCCGTAGGCCGCTATAATCCGCGCCCAGAACATGTGGAGGGATGTATGCCGGTGAATAAGCCGCAGCTCAAGAAATATATTGCGGACAGCCGCCCGCGATTTGAAGATCTTTTGGGGCAATTGGTCGAAGTGCCGTCTATCAGCATGGATCCGGCCCGGGCGGGGGAGATGCCGCGTGCCGCGACGCTGGCCGTGCAATATTTGAAGAGTCTTGGCGCCGACGCGCAAGTCGTCGAAACGGGCGGCTATCCGATCATTTCCGGAGGCTGGACAACGGGAGCCGACTACCCGACCGTCACCATCTACAACCATCTCGACGTGCAGCCGGCGCAGGAGCCGGAATGGAAAGAATCGCCCTTCGCGTTCCGCAAAGACAACGGCATCTATCATGGCCGCGGCGCGACAGACGACAAAGGTCCGGCGCTGTCGGCATTGCTCGGAGCCCGTTATGCGATCGAACAGGGCGTTCCGATCAACATTCGCTTTTTATGGGAGCTGGAAGAAGAGATCGGCAGTCCGCATTTCTCCGCTGGTCTCAAAAATCATATCGCGATTCCACGGCCCGACTCCGTCGTGGTGTCGGATACGATTTGGATCGCCAAAGGCAAACCGGCCATGCCCTACGGGCTGCGCGGATTGATCGGCGCGCGCCTGACCCTCAAGACGGGAACGAAGGATGCCCATTCGGGTGTGACGGGTGGAGCGGCTCGAAATCCACTGGCTGAGCTCATGGAAATTGTCCATGCCTGCGTGGATGCCAAGACCGGCAAGGTGAAGATCCCCGGATTCTACAACGACGTGGTCGAGCCCACGAAGGCGGAGATCAAGAGCTTTCTCAAGTCAGGCTTCCAAGTCTCCAAGTTCAAACAGGCTTACGGATTTCAGACGCTGCGTACGCAGGACCCTGCCGAGATCATGCGCCGTATCTGGGCGGCGCCAACCTTTGAAGTACATGGGCTGACCGGCGGCTATCAGGGACCCGGGGTCAAGACCGTCGTGCCGGGTCACGGAGAACTGAAAGTCAGCATGCGGTTGGTGCCCAATCAGACGCCCGAGAAGGCCTTTGCGCTGCTGAAGAAATTTGTCGCCAAGCTGAATCCCAACGTCAAGGTCGAGTCGGAGGGCATGTTGCAGCCGTTCCAGGGACTCTTCGAAGGGCCTTATGTCGATGCGGTGAAGCGGGCGGCGAAGGCGGGATTCGGCAAAGAGCCGGCCTTTATTCGCGAGGGAGGTTCGATCGGTGCGGTGGTGACCATGCAAAAGGCCTGGAAGGTGCCGATCCTCTTCATGGGCCTCAGTCTTCCCGAGCACGGTTACCATGCGCCGAACGAATACTTCGATTGGGGTCAGGCCTCCAGCGGCATGACCGCCTTCGCGCACTACTTCGAAGAATTAGCGAAGATGGGGAAGAGGTAGGGGAGGGAGTGGCCATATAGTCCTTCTTGCTCGCTGAGGCCCCACGATGAAGCGGTGGTCCCTCAATGCGCGCAGTGAAGGACCATCCGGCCACTCCCTTAGGTATGTGAGTAGAGTGGAGGTTTGAAGCCGAGCGAGTGGTCTCATGTGCTTGTTCGACGTGCGCAATCGAGGATTGCCCGCAGTCGGACATCGCTCAGCCGGCTTTCGGATAGGACTGTTCCATGCAGTCAGGACAGATATCCCGTTCCAGTTTCCTCTCGAAGCACTGTTCCAGATAATCTTCGATCCGTTTCCGATAGGTTCCATCCGAGCGGACTCGCTTACATTTTGAGCATATTGCGATCAGGCCGCGCAGACTTTTCAGCTCTTCGAGTGCCCGTTCGAGATCTTCAGTCTTCGCGACGAGTTCCTGCTCGCGCGCGATGCGGGCATCGAGCTCTTGCTTCAGGCTGAGGGCGGTGGAGACTCGGGCGACGAGTTCGACCGGGGTGAAGGGTTTCCGGAGAAAGTCGGTGGCACCGGCGGTATAGGCGGCTTGCAGATCAGCCGTCTCGGTCTTGGCGGTAATCACAAGGATTGGGGTGTGTTCCAGCCGTTCGAGTGAGCGAATCTTCCGGCAGGCTTCCAGTCCGTCGATATCCGGCATCATCAGATCCATCAGGATCACATCCGGATCGCAGGGCGTGACCCGTCTCCCCATGATGCCGAGCAGTTCCAACGCCTGACGCCCCGACTCGGCCGTCATGACCGGGCCATAACCGGCCTTGTGCAGAACCATCTGAAGAAGGTGGCGCGTTTCCTCAGAATCGTCAACAAGAAGGATGCTCATACACCTACGAATGCCTCAATGTCCGGTCGGTTCCGCGGGCCATCGGGGTCTTTCAGGATGTGGGTCAATTCTTATCCAATTGGATCATCGTTGCCTGGTCGCTAAAATCTTCCAGGAGATCAGATCATAACGGACGCTGGGGAATGCCCCTAGATATTTCGTAGTTTGAGAGACGCGCAGTCGGGGAACCCTGTGGTGCAAGAGCTCGCTCAGACAGGCAGATTGCGACCTGTGGCGTCCGACAGGCTGAGCCGGCGGACGCCACGGCATGCGGTCTACGTTATGGCTTTTTCTCTTCCGCCGTGGCCAGAATCGGTTGGAACATTGGATCGGCGTCCAGCACGGCTTTGAGTAATTCGGAATGGAGGAAATAGCGCCAGACTTCGTCAGTTTTGCCCGGGACTTCGTCAAACCAGCGTTTGGCTTCCGTGACGTGGTGCAGCAGCTTGGCCTTGTCCCCGTAGTTGGGCATGAAAATCATGCTGTAGGCCATCGTATATTCTGCCAGGAATTTGTCGAGGGGCAGATCGGCCACCGCCAGCGAGGCGTCTGCATCGGCATAGGCACGGTTGATTTCAGGATCGTGCAGGATTCTGTTCCACGCGGATTTATGCAGGCGAGACCAGGCGAGTTGCAGCAAGGCTTCAGCCTTGGCAGATCTTCGCGTGTCGGGAATCTCCTTGGCCAAGGCCTCGTGAGTCTCAATGGCGGCCTGCTGGTCGTTATTCCAGCGATAGGCGACGCCCAATCGGAACCGGTTGTCGAGTTGTTCCGGTCTGACTTTGGCCAGCGTTTCCAGCGCCGGCAACATGCGGAAAAGAAAATCGGCCGGCGTCGGCTGGGAGAGGCCGCCCATTTCCATTCCGTTGGACAGGTCTGTTCTGGTGGATTGGGCATAGATATTCCAGTAGAACTCGCTGGCGACCAGGGCCAAGGCCTGATCCCTAATGGTGAGATTGTGCCCGGTGCTCCCCTCCCGCAACAGGACAGCGTAGAGGTTCCTGGTGAGGACGGTCAGCGCGTCCGGTTGATTCGGATCGATAATCAGCACGCGGTTGAGCAGGGCCACCCGGTCGCGCAACTCAGGAAACGTGGCGGCTCGTGCTGCCGCTGCGGTCAGCGTCCCCGGCTGATCGCCCGGTCCCCACCACACCATGGATTCCGGCAGCGGCCGGCTGATCTCCGTCGTGAACGGAATCTTCTCCGCGACCATTCCCGCGACGGACGGTTCGGTGACCACCGGCAGATTGAATACGGCGATGTCACCCGGGAAGCCGTGTTTCTTCAGCCCGGTGAAGACAACCCACTGCGTCGTGACGGATTTCAGCGACTTGCGCGCCCGCTTGATGGTGTTCGTCCACTTGACCGTCCCTTCGGCATAGGTGACCGGTGAGGCTAGGGGATCCTGATACTGTACGTTCAGTAAGACGAGCGTTGTGGGCACGGCCAGGATCTTTCCGTTGGCGTTCAATCGGAAGGAGCTGGCGGCCAAGGCGTGGCTTTGGGTGACGCTGACACGGAGACCGCTGCCCGGAGGAGAGACCCCCAGCTCTTCCATGACGAAGGCCGATGCCGGCATGCGCGCGAGCTCGTCTCTGAAGAAGACCAGCGGGCCGGTGCTCGGCCAGAGGACCGTCATTCCTGTGTCGTCGCGTTTCAACGCGGGCGCATGGGCGGTCTTCAGTCCCTCCCAACAGGATTCATATGAAGGGTCGGTAGCCGGCGGGTAGGCCTTCAATCCCGACGGCGCAGCTGTCAGCAGCCGAAATTGACAGGCAAAGTCCAGCTGTCCGACCGTGACGCGGTCTCCCTTGGCGAGGGCTTCGGTATAACGCCGCGCGGCATCGGCAGCCGGGCTAGTGGCATGGCCGGCCGGTTTGGACTTGTGCGAGGTTGCCGCGAAGGCGGCCTCCATTCCGGGCCACCCTGCCAGGAGGGCGGTCATCAGAGTAAGCAGGATGGGCGTACGAAGGTTGTTGTGGATACGACAAAGCATCATCATCACCTATTTCCTGGACGCACATAATAAAGGCTAAAGAACGACACTGTAGCATGGCGTCAGACGAATCTGAAAGAGGCCAGGGGAGCGGATTTGGCGATATTCAGCGGTGAGAGCCGTCGATGATGATCCGGCGGCATCCGAGCTGCCCAGGGCGGGAATCCTAAAATGTGTGATGTCGTTAGCGCGGGCGAGCGGCTCGGAGAATGTCGTTTCGCATGCGGGCTCGTTCGGTGGGCGAGAGGACCGGTGCCGGTTGGTGTTGACAGAGGGCGACAGTTTGTCGGAGCGAGGCGACGAACTCTTCGCAGTTGGGGCAGGCGCCGAGGTGCTTGCGTAGCTCCTCGCACAGCGTGCCGGGCAATTCATCGTCGATGTAGGCGGACAGTTTTTTTAAGATGGCCACGCAACGTCCTTTCCCATGACGATGGGGGCGGGCGGGCTTTCGCTGAACGGATCGGGTCGTCGTCCGCTTGGCCATGGCTAGCGTCCTCCTTGCTTGAACGGGTGGCCGTTGTGCGATGGTTCGGAAGTGGCAATTCCCTGAGCGCTGAGCTCGCGCCGGACAAACAAGCGGGCCCGATGCAGCCGGGATTTCACGGCGCGCTCATTGAGCGCGACGATGCTGCCCACTTCTTTGGCGCTCAACCCTTCCATGTCCCGCAGGACCAGAACCATGCGATAGTGTTTGGGCAGCTTGGCAATCGCCCGATCGAGCGCCTGGCGAAGTTCTTTATTTTGCAGCGCCTCTTCCGGGCTGAGTCCGTCCACCGGAATCTGCAGGCGAAACTCTCCCTCCGAGGTCGGGATAAATTCCTCCAGCGACAGCTCCCGGTCAGGCGCACCTTTCCGTTTGCGCCGCATGCGTGAACAGGCCCGCGCCGCGATGGCGTAGAGCCAGGTCGAGACCTGCGCCTCCCCGCGGAATGCCTGATAACCTCGATAGGCATTGAGAAACGTTTCCTGGACCAGATCCTTCGCCGCTTCGGGTTCCCCGCAGAGTCTGGTCGCGAAGCGGTACATCTGATCGACATGGTCTCGGTACAACGTATCAAAGCTCGCCGCGGTACGCGCCTCATTGCGTGAGGCCGGTGCGGGTTTCTTGGAGGGCGCCGGATTTTTCATGCTCGTGCCGGAGAGTCTACGGAGAGATCGAAAACGCTGTCAAGGACGAGAGAGAGCTCGGAGTCTAATTGAAGTGATGAAAGTCGACGACCGTCCCGTCGCCATTGAGCTCAACGGTGATCGGACTGCCTTCTTTGGCTCCGGCGAGCGCGGATTTCCCGCGATCGGTCGGGAACGTTTGTTCGCCGGCCGGGGTCCAGAATCTCACCCCGGTGCGTTCCGGGGTGGAGAATTCGAGCGGACCGGTTATGAACCGACGTATCGGGGCGGTCCCATGGGCCGGGGTCAAGTCGGCCACGACTGAGTGGTGATGAACATGGAGGGTCATGGTCTGGCCGACCTTGGCGTTTTTGATCCCGATTTTGGCATTGACGTTGATGACGCCGACCGGCGTTTTGAAAAAGATGAAGTTCGATTTTAGTTTTGACACCGTCCCGCTCAAGAGTACATGCGCGTCCGATCCGCTGGGGGGCACTTGGCCGATCTGCAAATCGAATTGGAGGTCATGCACGCCGATGATGGTGCCGGTGTCATCGACTTCCACCGTCACAGGATCACCGTCATGTAGGGTGGACAGTGCGGTCTCATGTGTTCCGGCGTGGAAGGGCTTCTCACCATCCGGGGTCCAGAGTATCAACGATTTCTGCTCCTCCGCGCTCCTCGTGGTGGGACCGGTTAGATAGCGATGGACGAGAGAATCGTCGGCCCGCTTGCGGATCTCAACGGCCATACTGGACCCGTGAATCCAGAAGGAGACGCTCTGTGAGGCGCGCATGTCCTTCAATGTCGATTTCGAACTGAGCGTCAGCAGCCCCACGGGCGTCTTCAGGAACACGATGCCCGGCTTCGCTCTCCAGACCGATCCCTTGAGTGCGATGGACGGGCTGGTCTCATCGTGATCGGTCGCGGCGGATGGGTCTGGCTGGGTGGCCGGGGGCGTTTGCGCGAGACTCGACGTGGAGAATCCTTGCAACCAGAGTCCGCTCAGGGAAGCGCAGAAGAGCATGAGGCGAACGATGGTCGATAGTGGCGTCATGATCGTGGGGTAATTTGGTTCAGACAATGATCCGTTCAAGTCTCTATCCAGTTAGTCTGCGAATAACATGAGGCTGGAATCGAGTCAAGTGAATCCCCTTCGCCTCGTCTATGACGGGGGAGATCGCCTGGATGACGTTCGAGACGGCGGCGGTTATTTCTTACGGACGAGAATACGAATCGGTGTGCCGGAAAACCCGTAGGCATCACGGAGTTGGTGTTCCAGAAATCCTATATACGCCGGGCCCACGTCTTGTGGATGCCCGCAAAACAAGGCAAAGGAGGGCGGCTTTGTCGCCACTTGGGTGATGAAGGCGGCCTTCGACGTTTTCGTCGGTTTGCCCTTCCGAACCGGGAGCGGATGAGACTCCAGGATTTTTTGGAGCCATTGGTTAAGCGCCCCGGTCGGCACCCGCTTATTGAACGACGCATACACGCTGTTGATATTGGGGAACAGCTGATGCAGGGAGTCGGGCTGAGCGGCGGACCCGAATAAGACCGGAGCCCAGGTCAGGAACGGGAAGCGCCGATGGAGTTCACGCTCATATTCCTGGCGGGCTTCGGCATCATTGGCGCGGAGGTCCCACTTGTTCACGAGCAGCATGCATGCGCGGCCTTGCTTGAGCACTGCTCCGGCGATTTTCGTGTCCTGTTCCGTCACGCCTTCCACCGCGTCGAGCAGTAGGACGGCGACATCGGAGCGACCGATGGCTCTCAACGAGCGCATGACGCTGTATCCTTCGAGCCCCGGTTCGATGCGGCCGCGCCGGCGGATCCCGGCCGTATCCGTAAAAATATAGCGCTGGTCGTCGTGTACGACGAGCGAATCGATCGGGTCGCGTGTGGTGCCGGGCATATCGCTGACGACGACACGTTCCTCACCCAGGACGGCGTTGGTCAATGTTGACTTGCCCACATTCGGGCGGCCGACAAGGGCGATCCGCGGGAGTTGCGTGACTTCAGTGCTCTCATCCGGCGGGGGGAGCAGCGGGTAGAGTTCGTCCAGTAATTCGGACACTCCGATGCCGTGTTCGGCGGAGACTGCGTGGAACTCGGCCTTTCCCAACTGATAAAAATCGGCAATGAGCGGCTCGGCTTTCGGCGTATCAATCTTGTTGATCACGTAAAAGATGGGCTTGGTCACGCCACGCAGGAGCTTCACGACTTCGTGGTCCGGAGGCGTCAACCCCGCCCGGCCATCCAGGATGAACATGAGAATGTCGGCTTCGGCGATGGCCAGTTCGGATTGCCGGCGAATCAAGGTCAACATGCCGTCGGAGGAGGAGAGATCGAGTCCGCCGGTATCGACCAGCCGGAACTTTCGGTCGCGATAGGTCGCGTCCGCGTAGTTGCGGTCGCGGGTCACGCCGGGGACGTCATCCACGATGGCGGTCTTGACGCCGAGGATCTTGTTGAACAATGTCGACTTCCCCACGTTCGGCCGGCCGATGATGGCGACGAGCGGCATCGGGGCAGCGGAGCTGAACGGCAGGGTTTTGGTCTTCGTCGGAGAATCGCGCATCTTTTTCATAGGTCTGCGACCGTATCACAGGAATTTTGGCAAACACAACCGGCGTCAGGTACACTTCCGGTGTCATGAGGCAATTAGGCATCAATTGGGCTGAAATCGACGACGTCCTGCTCGATATGGACGGCACGTTGCTGGACAGGCATTTCGACAACTTCTTTTTCGAAGAGGAGTTGCCTCGCCGCTACGCGGCCCTGCAAGGCCTCCCGTTCGAAGAGTCGCGCGATCGCTTGATGGCGATGTATCGATCGGTGGAAGGGGAATTGGCCTGGACCGATCTCCATTATTGGACCGAACGGGTGGGGATCGATGTGGTCGCGATGCACAGGGAACTGGACCATATGATCGGGTTTCTTCCCGGCGCGGAGTCCTTCCTCACGGAGGTTCGTCGGCGTGGAAAGCGGATCACGATCCTCACCAACGCGCACGCTTCAGGCGTCGAGGTCAAGACAGCCAAGACCGGCCTGGATCGCTATGTGGATCGGATCGTCGACGCGTTTGAGGTGGGCTATCTTAAGATGCGCCAGGAATATTGGCCGACCTGCCAGCGGCTGGTCGGGTTCGATCCGGCGCGCGCGTTGTTTGTGGACGATGATGAGGCCTGCCTTCATGCGGCGCAACGGTTCGGCCTGACTCAGATTATCCACAGCGCTAAGTCCAGCTCTCAACTCCCTGCCGAGGCGTCGAGCACGTTCACCTCAATTGAGCAGATGACGGCGCTGCTCAACGGCCATCCGTTTCCGACAGGGCGCTGACGTTTATCCGGTTTGGCGTGGCGACTCCGCGGTACAGTTCTCCCCCGATCCGTGGCACTCCCTCCATCACGAAGCGATCGAGTTGCACGATGTGTAACCCGGCCTTACCGATGAGCTGGTCGATCCGCCGGTTCAGGTTGCAGCCACAGCCGATCACGTTCTGAATCGGGTTCAGTCGATCCTGCCACGTCGCGATGGTGGTCTCGTCGCTCCGGCCATGCTCGAGAAACAGGAATCGTCCCGTTGGCTTCAGCACGCGCCGTACTTCTTGTAAGGCCCGTACTGGGTCAGGGATGGTGCAGAGGGTCCAGGTGCTGACCGCGCAATCGAAGGAGTGGTTGTCATAGGGGAGCCGTTCCGCACTAAGGTGTGTGATTTCAACAGGAAAGTGCACGGCCGCACGTCGTTTCGCTACGCGATCCGGGAGCAGCGGGGCCGGATCGACGGCATGGAGGCGTAAGACGCGTGGCGGGTAATACGCCAGATTAAGCCCAGTGCCTAGCCCGATTTCAAGGACTTCGCCTTCGGCGTTTTTGAGCAAATCCTCCCGTAATCGCTGGAATTCTTTTCCCCTCATGACTCGATCCATGAGGCGGGGGAAGATGTGTTTCGCGTAGAGTCCCATGGAACAGTCTCTCCGGGTAGCCCTTTTGTGGGAGCCTGGTCCCCCCTCTGTACGATAGTCACATCGCCAAGCATACCGTATCCTTACTCTATCAACGCAACCGGACAGAGCGGTTGTCACATCGGGGATTTAGCGAAATAGCGTGGGAGGTAAGGATATGAACACGCATCATCAGGGGAAGGGAGCAGACGTGTCCCGTTGGTTCATGATCGGAACATGTGTGTTGATGATTCTGTCCGCATCCGCCGGTCATGCAGAGACTTATATTGCCGGGCAGGTCGGCTTTACTCTGGCCCAGGATACCGCTCGCGGCCGGGTGAATGACCCCACGTATTCCGGCTTCCCGACCGGGACGTCGATCTCCAATGTCGATTTAAACAACTCAATCATGTATGGCATGAAAGTAGGGCACTATTTCGGGTCAGTCCCGTGGCTCGGCGTGGAACTCGAAGGGTTTGTCACGACACCTCATCGCCCTCAGCAACGATTGACCCTTGGGGTCCCAGGAAGCGGCAATGTCACCCTGGAGGAGGGAGGCGCGACGAACCGATTTATTGTGGTGTCGCCTGTTCTGTTGGCGCGCTACCAAGCCGGGGCCTTCGAGCCTTATGTCGGTGTGGGGCCTGGTCTATTTATGCTGCATCAGAAACAGCTGACGTCGGCAGCGAGCGGAACGGCCTATTCTCAGTCCTACACAGGGATCGGTCTCAATACACAGGTTGGACTGCGTTATCGATTGACCGACCATGTCTCAATGTTCGGAGAATGGAAATTTAACTACGCACGTCTGAACCTTCCCGGCCAGGCCGACGTCAACCATTTCGGCATCAATGCGATTGCGACACTCCATCATTTTGTGTTCGGTGTTGCGTATCACTTCTAGCGTTTCTTCGGGGGCCGGCCAATCGGGTCCGGCCGGCCCCCACCCGCTCCACGCTCCCCTCCTCATTGTTGTTGCCCCTGCTGGTCTGTGTTAGAGTTCCACGATTTTTTAATCCCCCGGAGAGTCATGGCAAAAGGGTACGATCATCACGCGCTGGAAGTGAAGTGGCAGGCCTATTGGGAAGAACATCGCCCCTTCCGCGCCTTGCAGGACACCACTAAGCCGAAGTTTTATTGCCTCGATATGTTCCCCTATCCGTCCGGGTCCGGGCTCCATGTCGGGCATCTGGAAGGTTATACCGCCACGGATATCGTTTCCCGCTACAAACGGATGAAGGGCTTCAATGTCCTCCATCCGATGGGTTGGGATGCCTTCGGCCTGCCGGCCGAGCAATATGCGGTCAAGACCGGTGTGCATCCCGCCCAAACCACGGCGCAAAACATCGCGACATTCAAACGGCAGATGAAGCGGGTGGGATTGTCCTACGATTGGGAGCGGGAACTCAGCACGACCGACCCCGATTACTATCGCTGGACGCAGTGGATCTTTCTCCAACTCTATAAACGCGGGCTGGCGTATGTCGCCGAAGTTCCGGTCAATTGGTGCCCGGCGCTCGGGACGGTGCTGGCGAACGAAGAGATCGTCGACGGCAAGAGCGAGGTCGGCGGGTTCGATGTGATTCGCAAGCCCATGCGCCAGTGGGTGTTGAAGATTACCGCCTATGCCGACCGGCTGCTCGAAGACTTAAAGCTGGTGGAGTGGCCTGCCAGTACGCTGGAGATGCAAAAGAATTGGATCGGCCGGTCGATCGGTGCGGAAGTGGATTTTGCTCTGGCCGATACCCGGGGCACCGTCCGGGTGTTTACCACCAGGCCTGACACCCTCTTTGGCGCGACGTACATGGTGTTGGCGCCCGAGCACCCGCTGGTGGATATCGTGACCAGCGCCGCTCAAAAATCCGCCGTGGTGGCCTATCGCGATGCGGCCGCCAGAAAGAGCGATCTGCAGCGACAGGAATTGGATAAGGAAAAGACCGGCGTGTTCACGGGCGGCTACGCGATCAACCCGGTGAACGGCGAGCGGCTGCCGGTGTGGCTGGCGGACTACGTCCTCATGAGCTACGGCACCGGCGCGATCATGGCGGTTCCGGCGCACGACGAGCGGGACTGGACGTTCGCCAAGACCTATCAGTTGCCGATTCGAGAAGTGATTCAGGGGGGGCAGGTTCAAGAGGCGGCATTCGTCGCGACCGATCGCGGCGCGGTCGTGAACTCGGTCATGCCGGACGGGTCCTTGTCTCTGAACGGCATGAAGCCGGCCGAGGCAATCCCGGCGATCACGGCCTGGCTCGAGCAGAAGGGCAAGGGAAAGAAGGCGATCAACTATAAGCTGCGCGACTGGCTTTTTGCCCGGCAGCGCTACTGGGGAGAGCCGTTCCCGATTGTGTGGGTCGAGGGCGAGTCACACCCGCTGCCCGAGGAACAGCTTCCGTTGATCTTGCCGGAGACCCACAACTTTAAGCCATCCGGCAGTGGAGAAAGTCCGCTGGCGAATTTGGAAGAATGGCTGGTGACCACCGATCCTGCCACAGGGAAGCCGGCCCGGCGCGAAACGAATACGATGCCGCAGTGGGCCGGTTCCTGCTGGTACTATCTCCGCTTCGCCGATCCAAAGAACACGAAGCAGCTGGTGGACCCGGCGATGGAGCGGTATTGGCTGCCGGTCGATCTTTACGTCGGAGGCAGCGAACATGCCGTGCTGCATCTGCTCTATTCACGCTTCTGGCACAAGGTACTGTTCGATATCGGGGTGGTGAGCACACCGGAACCGTTTAAGAAGCTGGTGCATCAAGGTATCGTACTGGGCGAGGACAATCAAAAGATGTCCAAGTCGCGCGGGAACGTGGTGAATCCCGACGATATGATGGATCAGTTCGGCGCCGATGCGGTGCGGCTCTATGAAATGTTTATGGGGCCGCTGGAGGCGATGAAGCCTTGGAGTACGCGCGGGGTTGAAGGGGTGACCCGTTTTTTAGAGCGGGCATGGCGATTGATCGTCACGGAAGAAGGCGGGCTGTCTGCGTCTGTGGTGTCGGCATCGCCCAGTCTTGAGCAACAACGGCTGTTGCATCAGACCATCAAGAAGGTCTCGGAGGATATCGACGAACTCCGTTTCAACACCGCCATTGCTCAAATGATGGTGTTCACCAATGAAATGACCAAGGCCGAACAGCGCCCACGGGCCCTGCTCGAGCCGTTCGTCTTGCTGCTCTCGCCCTTTGCGCCGCATGTGGCGGAGGAGCTCTGGGCTATTCTCGGTCATGCGCCGAGCGTGTCTCTGCAACCCTGGCCGCAGTTTGACCCGGCGTTGACGGTCAGTGACCGGCTCACTATCCCGGTCCAGGTGAACGGCAAGCTTCGCGGGAAGATCGAGGTGGCGGCGGATACCGCGCGCGACGTGGTGGAGCGCGCCGCTCGTGAGATTGTGGCGGAGTGGCTGCAAGGCGGTGAGCCGAAGAAAGTGATCTATGTCGAGAAGAAACTCGTGAATTTCGTGGTGTGATAGCGCGATGAGCGGGATAGACGAGACAAGCGTGAATAGTAAGCTGCGGGAAATACCGGAGCTGTGCTGTGCGCAGACTCATTATGCGGCTGTATTTGATTGGGGCAAGGGCCGTTTTGTCGGGCGCATGATTCGCGCAATTCCCGCGTGTCTCGCGCTGGTGTTGTGGGTCGGTTGCGGCTATCAGTTCCGTGTGGAGGGAGCCGGGCCGACGATCGGCGGAGCGCCTGCACGGGTCTCGGATCAACCGACCCCGCGGCTGGTCATTCGCACGCTGGAGAATAAGAGTTTCGAGCCGAATCTGGAGACCCGCTACACGAACTATCTACGGCGGGAATTCTCGTCCGGCAGCGGGACCCAGGTCGTTCCGGACAGCGAGGCGGCGGATCTCGTTCTGACCGGGCAGATCTTGTCAGTCAGCGTGCCGACCTTAAGCTTCAGTCTGACGCCGACGCCTGGGAATCAGGCGGGATCGGCCACGACGTTGGAGAGCCGGGCAGAAGTGACGGTCGTGGTGAAAATCGAAGAAACGCGGACGAAGAAGCTGGTCTGGACGCAGGTCGCCAAGGGCTCATCAGAGTTCTATATCACCCCCGATCTGCAATTTAACCGTGTCTTGCAAACCCGCGCCTTGGAGCAGGCCGGCCGGTTCGCAGCAGAAGATCTTGCGTCACGGTTTCTCCTGCACCTGGAATCTGGCGGGGGGGGCAAGCCTGCGGCGGAGACTTCCTCCACGGTGCCAGCCGCCAAGTAGAGTATTTTCGAGGACGATATGGGAACCGCACTCAGTTCATTGCAACTCCACGCCGCCTTGCGGCAGCAACCTCCTGCGCCCGTGTATCTCGTGGTGGGGGAGGAGGATCTCCTGCGCGATGAGGCCGTGGCCACACTCAAGGCCGCGTTGCTCGGAGAAGGCGGGGATTTTAATTTTGATGTGTTCTATGGCGACGAGGCGGCCGGGACCGACATCCTGACCTGTGCGTTGGAAGTGCCGGTGTTTGCCGAATGCCGGGTGGTCCTGGTGAAAGGCGCTGAAAAAATCTCTGCCCGTGAGGCCGAAGTGCTGCTGCCGTACCTCGCTGCTCCGGTGCAGGCGACCACGGTGATTTTTGTCAGCGCTAAGCTGGACGGGCGGCTGAAGTTTTCCCAGGCGCTCGCCCGCGCCGCCGTGACGGTCGACTGTTCACCGTTACGGGATATGCACTTAGGGCCGTGGATAAATCGGGATGCGCAACGGCTTGGCCTGCGGTTGGACGAGAAGGCCGTGGAGGTGCTCAAGGAGACGTCCGGCGGATCGTTGTACGCCGTCCGGCGTGAACTCGAAAAGCTCGCGTCCTATATCACGACCGACCGTGTGGCGACCGCTGCCGATGTCTATCAACTGCGGGGAGTTGAACCCGGCGCGTCGGTGTTCGACCTCACGCTGGCGATCGCAGAGGGCCAACGCGGGCGGGTGCTGGCGATTCTTGCCAGAAATCTTGAGGCCGGCGAGGCGCCGCTGCGCATTCTCGGTTCCTTGGCCTGGCAGTATCGCCGGATTTGGAAAATGAAGGAGCTGCTTCGTGAGGGCGGGCGTGAGGGGGAGGCCGCGAGGACCTTGCGCATGGATCCGATGCAGGTCAAGACGTTTCTGGGCCGTCTGTCAGATGGGCACGTGCGGGATGCGCTGCGATGGTTTTGGGAAGCCGACAGCCAGCTCAAGGGAGGCAGTAGTGGCCAGCCCAAGATGACCATGGAGCGGGTACTGTTGCGGCTCTGTCAGTCTGTCGCGCAGGCGCACGCAACCGCCCCCCACCAACCACCGGCCCCGGCAGGGCGGGGCTCGGCGCGAGTGGTTTCGAATGTCAGAACGATTACGAGCGGGAACCGGACAGGCCGTTGACGTGTTGGGTCAAGCGGGAGATACGGCGGGACGCGGTGTTGGGCTTCAGGGCGCCCTTGGTCACGGCTTTGCTGAGGGCCGAGGTGGCCGCACGCAAGGCCGTCTTCGCATCGTCCGCCTTCTTATCGGCCACGGCCGACTGGACTTTCTTGACCAGAGTTTTGACCGCGCTCAACGTGGCTTTGTTCCGATCGCGGCGACGTTCGGCCTGACGGGCACTGCGAAGGGTGGACTTGTGGATCACAGGCATTGTCTATTCCTCCAAAAAAAGAGCAAACTATGTATCATAGGGGACAGTGAGTCGTCAACAATCGGCCGACCCCTTCACAAGGAATCCTATGGCAAAGATCATTGCGCGTGACCGGTTGATATTCGCTCTCGACGTTCCGTCGGTCGTCGAAGCCGAGCGCCTACTGGATCGGCTCGAAGGGCATATCTCCTTCGTGAAGGTCGGACTGGAGCTCTACACCGCCGCCGGTCCGGAGATGATTAAGCGGGTGCTCGATCGAAAAATGCGGGTGTTTCTCGACCTGAAGTTCCTCGATATCGAAGAAACCGTTCGCCGGGCGACCGCCAAGGTCGCAGCCATGGGCGTCGACTTTCTCACGATCCATGCGAATCGCAAGGCTTTGGCGGCAGCGGTGCAGGGGCGTGAAGGGTCGGCCTTGAAATTGTTGGCGGTCACCGTCCTGACGAATTTCGACAGCCACGATCTCCGCGATATGGGGATTCAGCGAAGCGTGCAGGATCTTGTGACCGCGCGCGCGCTCCTGGCGTCCGAAGTCGGCTGCGACGGGGTCGTCGCGTCCGGAGAAGAGCCGGCGGCCATCCGACAGAAGGTCGGGCCCCGGTTTTTGATTGTCACACCCGGGGTGCGTCCGGCCGGAAAGGGAGTGGACGACCATGCCCGGGCGACGACGCCCACCCAGACGATCGCAGCGGGGGCCGACTATCTCGTCATCGGCCGGCCGATTCGGGACGCCGCGGATCCGGTAGCCACGGTGACCGAGATTGTGAACGAGATGCAGACGGCGTTCGATGCTCGCCCATAGGCCGGGCAGGGCTGAGTTGCGGCGCATCACTGCTCTTTGCTAAGATCCCCCCGCTGCGTGCAGATTCAATTCCTTCCGGATGGTGGGTGTAGCTCAGTTGGTTAGAGCGCTGGATTGTGGATCCGGAGGTCGCGGGTTCGAAACCCGTCACTCACCCCATCTCGCCTTTTAATAAAAATAGGACGCTCTCTTAATCCCTAGTGTAGTGTCTCAGTAATATCTTTCCAATATTGGTTGGTTCTGGTATCGTCTGGGGTATGTGGAAACCAACCGACTCGTTGCCGATGACGGGAGAACAGAAACAGACGTTGGAGGCGTGGATGCGGGCGAAGACCA
>JAURZE010000007.1 GCA_030653545.1 Nitrospira sp.
CCACCGCCGAGATCTATGATTACATCGAACTGTTCTATAATCGCACTCGTCGGCACAGCCATCTGAGCGGGGTCAGTCCGGAGGCGTTTGAAGCCGTGTCGGAACGGGCTTAACTGTGTCCGCAAAAGCCTGGGAAGTCCAAAATCGGGGGAGGGTCAAGGAAGCGGCCAAACGGTCCTTCACTGCGCGCATTGAGGGAGCACATTCCCATCGTGCGGCCTCAGCGAGCAAGAGGACGACCAGGCCGCCCCTCTGCCCCCCTCTCCGCTGACATCCCTCACCAGGTGTGCTACAAACCCGCTCTATATGGTGCGCTTTTCGGTGGGTGTCCTCATGACAATGCCTCTCCGCTTCACATCCGTTGCACGGTTCACGCTAGCCGGGGCTTTTTGCAGCCTGACGCTGTCGGGCTGTCTGTCGCCGATCACGCTGAATCGCGCTGTGACCACTTACGATGAAGCGGTGACGGATGCGGTCTCCAAGCAACTGCTCATCAACATTGCCCGCGCCCATCGCCATCAACCCATTCACTTCACCGGCGTCTCGAATATCGCCGCGACGTTCGACTTCCGCGTGAATGCCGGAGCCACCCCGGCATTCACTGGAGGGTCCGGCACGACGCTCATGCCGATCTTCGGGGGCAGTGTCGCGGAGAATCCCACGATCAGCATCGTGCCGATCGAAGGGGAAGAGTTCACCAAGCGGCTGCTGACCCCCTTTCAGGAAACCAAGTTCACACTTCTGCTCCGGCAGCGCTTCGATATCGATCTCTTGCTCCGGCTGATGGCGCAGGAACTGCGGATCATGGGAAATGGCCAGAAGATCGCCTACCGCAATAAGCCTGCAGATCGGATAGACTACGAGATGTTCCGTCGCGTGGTGACGCACCTCTCATCCATTCAGGACCAGAACCAGCTCTATGCCGAACCGCTCGTCTACAATCGGACCTGGACCATTCCCGCCAACGCGGTCACCGCCGAGGGCTTCCAGTCTTTACAGGATGAGTATCTCGTGACCTACAGTCAGAAAGACAACACCTACACCCTGCGAAAACAAATCACGGGACGAACCCTCATCACCAACTATGACCCCGACACCCTTCCGGCCGACGAGCGGGCCCGGTTGATCGACGACGCCGAGGAAGGGCACCTCAACGATGTCTACTTCGACATCCGCCCGGGGCACGTCGGAGGGGAATACCCCCTCAAGGGGGATTTCCGGCTGCGGAGCTTCAATAGCATTCTCAACTTTCTGGGCCGATCGCTGGAAGAAGACCCCGAATACCCCGTCGAGCAAGATCCGCGGACACCGCCCGTGCATGAAAATCCCGTCCACGCGATGGAACTCGTGCTGTCGGACAGCGCGCCGTCGGACGCCGATCTGTCGATCAAGTTCCACGACAAACATTACGCCGTGAGCACGACCGGGCCGCTGGCCCGCTGGAACCGCGAAGGCTTTCAGTTGCTCTATCTGCTCTTTCAGATGACCGTGAGCGAAGTCCCGCGCGTGGGCGTCCCCAGCATCACGATTGCGAAGTGACGTACTGGGTGAAGGGCATGTCAACGGATGTGGGGATTCGGCATTGCTGCTGGTGTCTTCGTCGGCGGGTTATCGGCGGAAAGCATCCTTCCCCTTGATCACTTCCGAGAGCATCTGGTCTGCCAATTTTGCGGCGACCCGCCGACGGTACCATTGGCGTACCAGGCCGATCACAACCATGCCTACTGCAGCGGCTACCAGCGCCCAACCTGACTCTTCCATAGAGGCAGCTTAATTCAGTCCCCGGCCCCAGACAAGATGGGGAAGAAACCAGTGTCATTTCCATCGGCCTGCCTGCTACAATTCCGCCCTCGTCGGCCCCCTTAATCCCGACAAAGTGGCGCCAGGCTTAGATTCACAGTAGGTCAACGGATCTTCGGGTTCCGCGTTACACACTCACATGCGACACACCTTCTTCCCGACCATTGGCCTTTCGTTTGCCCTCAGTCTCCTTGCCGGCTGCAGTAGCGGCGGATCGGAGGCCCCTCTTGCGACGCCCCCGGCTACCGGCCCCTCCTGTTCGGTCGCGCAACTCGAAGGAGCGATGGAGAGCACGCTGGCGCAGACCGCCTCGGACGTGGACTTCTCGTTCTCGGTCGAACGGCAGGATGGCCGCCGCTACAGCTACAACCGGGGCGGCTCCACGCTGCAGACTTCCTATGAATCGGCCTCGACATCGAAACTGGTTTCGGCCGTCATCATTCTGCGGCTGGTGGAGAAAGGGTATCTGAGCCTGGCGGACAAACCGCAGCGCTACATTACGACCTGGCCTATCGTGAACACCGATCCGCTCTTTAATA
Source organism: Nitrospira sp. (assembly GCA_030653545.1). Classification (NCBI taxonomy): domain Bacteria; kingdom Pseudomonadati; phylum Nitrospirota; class Nitrospiria; order Nitrospirales; family Nitrospiraceae; genus Nitrospira; species Nitrospira sp. The sequence goes on from JAURZE010000007.1 coordinate 2,340, forward strand.
TGACGCTCGAGCAGTTGCTGAGCTTCACCTCCGGCCTGACGGCCGAGCCGCCTTGTCAGAACTTCGGAGGATCGAGCTTTGAAAATTGCGTGAACAGCATCGCGACGACTAACGCCGGAAACGGGATTACTCCGGGGCAACAGTTCTACTACGCCAGCACCCATCTACAAGTGGCGGGACTCATGGCGATCAAGGCGCGGGGCGTGGCCACCTGGCAGGATATCTTCACGGAATTCAAAACCCAAACCGGCCTCTTCCCCACGTCGACCTATGATCTCCCCTCTGCCACCAATCCCCGCCTGGCCGGCGGCATGCACTGGACCGGCGAGGAATACATGGCCTTTCTCAAGGCGCTGAAGAACGGCTCGCTGCTGAACAGTACCTCGATGGGTCAACTGCTGGCTGATCACACGGCCGGTGTGACAATCGCCTATTCACCGGCCCTGGTCGGCGCAGGCGAAGACTGGCACTACGGCTTCGGCCTCTGGCACGAATGTCAGAGCCCCACATTCAATTGCACCGCCGGCACCAGAGTCTCCAGCCCCGGCGCCTACGGGGCCTATCCGTTCTGGGATCGCAGCCACGGCTATTTCGGCATCGTCTCCCGCCAGGGCGCGCTCGGAACCTTTCCAAATGGTATTGCGATCGAACGAGCCGTCCGCCCCGACGTGGAACAATGGCTGGCCTGCCCTTAGGAATTCGTGGAATCAAAGAGAGAGGAGATGCGCCCGAATCAGGCTGCCAGCTGCTTCACAGCAGGCTTGATCCGCTTGCGTACATGCAGATGGAGCCGATCTTCCATCGCATCGATCAGTCGGTGCAGTTGCGCCTGCTGTAACCCGGTCCGCTTCAGCCAGGGATCACTGAACATCCCCGCCAGCAGGCTCATGCACGTGACAAAGAGGCCTACGCACAGCGTGGCCCACACCACCTGCCACACCGACGGCTTGGGCGGGAACACCGAGTAAAACGCGGACCCGAGGCCCGCACCCAGCACGAAATGCGACACCGCCCGATCGCGAGCCGCCTTTCTGGCGATCTGATCGCCGATCCCGGCAATGCCGAGGGAGTGATCGCCGAACAACATCCATCCCATCACCAGCGTCAAAACCGTCGCCGCCATATCGCACACCAGCCCGCGGCTGGATGAATGGGATTCGAGCACTTTCGCGATGTCGGGCAGATCCTTCAGTGCCGTCTCTACGCTCGCCTGCGACGCAAACAGCGGGACGACGGATCGATCCCGCTTCAGCATCTCCCCCAGTCCATGGGGGACCGTCACACCGGTACCGCCCTCGCATGGCCACGCCAGCAACTCGGTGGCGATCAACCGTTCGACTTCTTTCTGATACCGCGTCTTGATGCCGGAGGGTAGCAGCCCGACCAGATCGGCCCCGGCATGCCAGCCTAATTTCTCCGGCACCTCGACGACTTTCTTCAGCAACAGATAGGGAATCGCCCAGAGGGTATTGACGGGATGGCAGAGCAGATCGCTGACAAACGACTGCTTCTGCAGCGCGATGGTTTCTTGCAGTGAAAAATGCCGCTCGACAAACCCGTCGACCCGGGCATGACACTCGGCAATATACCGGTCGATACAATCTTCGAGCGCGGCCATCGCCGTCGCGGTGTCCTGAACAGTCACGAGTCCATCTCCTCCAAAGGATGTCTTACTATACAGAACTCCCCTCCATGCTCAAGCAAAACGGCATCCCGGACTCAGTTGCGTATTGCGTGGCCTACCCTGCCACAGATCATCGTCCGACCCTCCCGCCGGGACCTGGTACGAGGCCACACCTTCTTTGAATTTTCTGCTACTCTCCTCCCCCATGCCTCCAGCCCTGCAAGCCTTTCTGATCCTCTTCGTCGTCGGCGCTACGCTGCGTCTGTCGGGCCTGCTCGGAAAACCGCACGCGGAACGACTGGGGCTGTTCGTCTTTTCCGTTACGCTGCCGGCGACGATTCTCGTCTCGCTCGATCGCGTGGCCTTTGCCCCGACGGCCTGGAAGCTGCCGCTGGCTGCCTGTCTGGTCTCGCTGCCATTGGTATTGGCCTCCTGGCCGATTGCACGATGGCTGCATCTCGCCCGCCCGACGCAGGGGGGATTTCTCCTGGCTATCGGCTGCATCAACTCCGTGTACTTCGCCTATCCCGTCGCCCTGGCGACATTCGGCGACGAGGGCCTCGCCCAGGCGATCCTCTTCGACCTCGGCCAAACCGCACTCACTCTCACCGCGCTCTATGCCCTGGCCGTGTGGCATGGCACCGCGGCGCCCTCGGCGCGCTCGGCGCTCACGCGCCTGCTCACGTCGCCCCCCTTCTGGGCCTTGACGATCATGCTGGCGCTGAAAGCGGCTGGGCTTCATCTGCCCGCCTGGCTTCATACCATTTTGACGCCGGTGCATCTCATGACCACGCCGCTCGCGAGTCTCGTCCTCGGCCTCTCGATCAGCTTCGCGGCGCTGCGACGGACCTGGCGGCTCACTTGCCTGGGTGTGGCAATGCGGATGCTCGGTGGATTGCTGCTGGGATGGTTCGCGGCCTGGCTGCTGAATCTGACGGGAATGGAACGGGCGGTGGTGATTCTGATTGCCGCGATGCCCTCGGCGGTGACGGCGGTGATTTTCGCGACGGAAACCGGATTGGACGAGGATCTCGTCGCCTCGATCGTGGCGCTCTCGATTTGTCTCGGCGTGGCCCTGCTTCCCTGGCTCCCGTGGATTGCCGCGGCGCTCGTGGGCTAGGCTGCGATTTGCTTTGCCGGGATCCCCACTGACCGCACGTTCTGGTCGACTCAGGCGCGTGAGCCGGATTCTGATGAACCTGCCGGTGGCGTTCGCCGGTCCTCGCCGGATTGGCGCGGCCGCGTATAGATGATTCTGGCGCCCGGCTTGAACGTGAGGTAGTACCACATCCATTCGGACATGACCCGCACGCGACTGCGAAACCCGATCAGGAAAAAGATGTGCACCACGCACCAGAGCAGCCAGGCAACCAGCCCGGAGAGGTGCCACGAGCCGAACTGGACCACCGCTTGGGCACGGCCGATGGTCGCCAGCATACCCCGATCGGCATAGACAAACGATGGGCGCTGCTCCGTCGCGATTTCCTCCCGAATGAGCCGTGCGACATAGCGACCTTGCTGCATGGCGACGGGAGCCAGCCCCGGCAGCGGAATCCCGTCCGGTCCGGCACAATGCGCGGCATCGCCGATGACGAAGATCCAGGGATCGCCCGGAATCGTGAGGTCCGGGAGCACGGGAATGCGACCGGCCTCGTCACGGGACACCGCCAGCGAAGCGAGCAGCGGGGACGCCGTATTGCCGGCGGCCCAGATGATATTCGTGGATCGCACGACCTCACCCCCGATCACGACGCCGTCGGGGCGGACCTCACTCACTCGACTATTGAGCTTGATCGTGACACCCATGCGGACGAGCGCGGCGGCGGCGGTCGCCGACAGGTCGGCGCAAAACCCGGGGAGAATCCTGGGCCCCCCTTCCACAAGGACTATGGACAAATCCTCAAGACGCAAGGTTGGGAAATCAGGCCCCATGGCCTTTCGTCCGATTTCCGCCAGCGCGCCGGCCAGTTCGACGCCGGTGGGCCCTCCCCCCACGATCACGAACGTGAGTCGATCATGAGTACCGGTGGCGATACGTCGCCGTTCGGCCTCTTCAAACGCCAACAGCATGTTCTCGCGAAGACGGACCGCGTCGGCCAGCGTCTTGAGCCCTGGGGCAAACTGTTCCCACCCCTCATGCCCGAAATAGGCGTGGCGCGCTCCGGGTGCCACGATAAGGACATCAAACGGAATCGGGGCGCTGTCCCTCAACCGCACCAGACGCGCCGCACGATCGATGGTTTCCACTTCGTCCATCACCACGCGAAGATTGGAATGCCGCCGGAGCAGCGTGCGCAAGGGCCAGGCAATGTCCCCGGGCGCCAGCGCGGCGGTGGCCACCTGGTAGAGCAAGGGTTGAAACACATGATGATTGGTGCGGTCGATGAGCACGCTGTCAACATCGCGCAACGATTGCGCGGCCGCGAGGCCTCCGAAACCGCCCCCGATGATGACGACCCGTTTGTCAGGCATGAAAAGACGCTAGGGACAGGCTAAGACCCGGAGAGGACAGTGTCAACTTTCGGATGGGGACGACTGCGGCATTCTCGATCTACTGCGACCTCGCCCTGCTCCCCGGCTGCCCCGGATTTCCGCAGCGCTCGTGGGCAAAAAACCTAGGCTGTAATCTTTCCGACCTTGGTCGCTCTTGCCCGAACAGTTCCCCGCCGCCGTCCACGCGCCGCCTTTCGGACTGTCACTTCTACGTCCTGGCCCAGGAGTGAGAGAAAGTGAACAAGGCGTTCAATAGAAAAACCCGCCATCTGACCGGCTAAGAGCTTTGATATCTTGGCCTGGTCAATGCCCAGCTGCGCCGCCGCTTCAACCTGCTTCCACCCCTGTCCTTTGATCGTCTCCTGCAATGCTTGCAGCAAACCACTTTTCAGAATCAGCTCGGCGGATCTCTCTTCAGAAAACCCCAAATCCCGAAATACATTGCCACTACCTTTGGTCACTGTAGCGCGTGTCATCGGTCTTGCTCCTTCCTCCATCTCACCAGATCGGCATATCGACCTTTGGCAAGACGGATATCACTATTCAGTGTCTTCTGGGACCGTTTCTCAAAGACGTGCAGCACATACACGGCTTCTTCGAACTTCGCCAGGTAGAGCACTCGATAGCCTCCGCTCTCATCCCGCACCCGGATTTCATTGACGCCGGGACCCACCGCCGGCATCGACTTCCAGTCGTCCGGCTCTTTCCCCTGCTGCACCTTGAAAAGTTGATGCCCTGCGGTCTCCCTGGCATCATCAGACAGATCCTGCAGGTCTTCCCGCGACGATCCCACAAAATGAACCGGCTTCACTTCGCTCCTGCCTTACTGTGCCCTACTGCATCATATGCCACAACTGGCATACCTGCAAGGCCCATCCTTAACTTGCTCCAACGAGCCGGATACAAGCTTTCAGGACTTCACCTTATTCAGGACTTTCTGCCCATGATCACATCGCGCTGTTCGGGGAATGGCGGCTCTCGCAGAAGGGTACCTGAATACAGCAGAAGATGAGAGACCTTCCTATCCGGCCCACCCCTTCAATGTTTCCATGACGCCAAACAATGGATGCAGTGCATTCACCGGTGCTGCAATTGATGCGCTTGACTTGCTCCGACGAGCCAGATACAAGCCTCTCAGGATTTCACCTTAACCAGGACGTTCTGCCCATGATCGCATCGCCGAGTACTACACCGTTCCGCACATTCGCCTTCATCGTGACGCTCGCCGGTCTCGTCGCTGCTTCCGCAGGCTGTTCCAAGAACGCCCTGCCGAAACCAACGCCTTCACAGCCGTCTGTGCCCATCGATTTCGCGCTCGCGGGGCAATATGCCCAACGGGCGGCTCTGGTCTATGAGACCGATGCGTCGATCAAGCAGAAATCGCCGGCCGGCTCACTCATCTCCTTCATGGTTGAAACGCCCAAGGGAGTGAAGGCCTACATCGAGACGGACGATGCCAGAAAGATTCAGTGGGTGGCCGTGCGGGGCACCGCGACCCTGGAGAACATGAAACTCGACGTGGACTACAACAAGGTGGTGGATGGCCGGCTGCAGATTCCCCTGCACAAGGGTTTCGCCGACACGGCGCTGCAGGTCTATGCCTTTGCGAAGCCACTATTGCGGCCGGGCTATGAAGTGCGCGTGACGGGGCACAGCCTCGGCGGCGCGGCGGCGTCGATCGTCTTGATGCTCTTCAAGGAAGACGGGGTGAAGCTCGGTCAGGCGATGACGTTCGGCCAGCCGAAGGTGACGAACCGCGCGGGCGTCGAGAAGTATCGGGGGCTGCCGCTGCTGCGTTTCGTGAACGACAAGGATCCGGTGCCGCTCCTCCCGCCGCTGGATATCTCCACGATCCTCGACGAAGGCCCATACAAGCATATCGGCCCCGAAGTCGTGCTGAAAGACGGGACCAACTACGCCTATTTCAGCGACGCCCAGGCGGAGCGCTTCTCTGTGATCTCGTTCTGGAACTCGCTCGGCAGGCAAGAGGTCCCGGACCATTCCATCTCGAATTACCTGCAGAGCCTTCAAGCGAAAACGGGCGTACGGTAGCGCGCCCGACGCGGAGAGGAACGGACCGTCGGTCCGCTCCCCCCTCTGTGCAATGCGGCGTCGGATGCCAGCTCAGTGACAGTGATGCGCGTGCACCAGTGCGTGGCCTTTGCCGCGCGCGATCAGCCAGCGGTTCACCGGAAAAGCGGCGGCGCCCGCCAGGATCAACGAGACGATCAAGCTTCCCCAGAACAGAGGATCGGATAATCCGGCGTCCATCGCGCCGGGAATCACGAGCATGATCGCGTTATCCACTAACTCCATCGTCCCCATGGAGAGGGTATCGGAGGCGAGAGCCAGCCCGAGTGCTGCGCCCCAGGCCATCCCCGCTTTTCGTAGCGGCCAGAGTGTCATCCCGTAGCCGATCAGAAACGCGAGGGCTACGGCGAGCGCCACCGTCGGCCAGTTACTCCACCCGAGCGCCGTCCCGATCACCATCCCCAGCACTTCGCCGATGGTGCAACCGGTCAAGCAATGCAGCGTCGCCATGAACGCAGTGCGGGTGAGGGACGTCGTGTCCTGCACCGCCCCATGGTGGCGATGGGCCATCTGCGGTTCATGCCGCTCGTGATGATGTGCCTGTTCCTTCGGCCCGGCGCAGCAGACCGGTTGCTCTTCTATCTCTGGAAGCGTGGCCGCGACGGATTCGTTACGGATCATGTGAGGCCTCCCGGTGAGTGGTGAATGTTGCCGTTCACCCTTACAGACGGAGGAGGGAGCGGATTATTACAGTCGGCTAACAGGTACAGTTCAAGCAGCCGTGCTTCGTGCAAATCCCGCAGGTTTGTTCGAGGGTTGCCCGCAGGGCCTGCCGCGCCCGATGGAGACGGACGGTGAGATTGTTGGAGGTAACATTGAGCTCCCTGGCCACGGCCGCCGGGGACTCGCCTTCCAAGTCGACACGACGGATGAGCTCGGCATAGGCGGGACGGAGCTGAGTCACCAGTGGCGCCAGGCAGGCGCAGAGGGTCGGCCGGACTTCATCGAGCCCCGGCATCTTGTCTTCCCCCAACGTGACCAATTCATCGAGGAGGCCGTCCACTTTCCGGCGGTCGGCGGCGTGAGACCGGTAGTAGTCCACCACCGCATTGCGCAAGATTCGATAGAACCAGCTGACGGCGCTGTCGTGATGGTGCAGTTCGTGGCCGCGCTCGACCGCTTTGACCAGACTCTCCTGGAGCAGATCTTCGACCAGCGCGTCGTCGGACAGCCGCTTGCGCAGAAAGGCACGGAAAGCCGATTCCTCCGCCAACAGGCGCCGCATGAGTTCATCCAGGGGCGTCGGACCGGAGGCGGTCCGGCCAGATTGAGCAACCGTCTTCTTTCCCATTGCCCCTCGATCGCTGTAGTGGCCTCCCCCGTTCCCCCTACTTGTAGCCGATCACCATGCCGTCCGGTCCGGCCAACCGCTCCACCTTGGTCTTCTTGAAGCCGGCTTCTTTCATCCACGTGCGGCAGTCGGCGCCGGTGAAGTCGAAGCCTCCGGGGGTTTCGATCAGCATATTGAGGCTCATCAGCAGGCCGAACGCGTTCTCCTTGCGCGCATCATCGATGAGGGCTTCATGGACGATCACCGCGCCGTTCGGCGGAAGCGCCTCGTAGGCCTTGCGCAGGAGCATCAGTTTTTCGTCGAGGTTCCAGTCGTGGAGGATGTGGCCCATGATGATGACGTCGACCTGCGGCAGCGGCTCGTTGAAGAAATTGCCGGGACGGAACTGCAGCCGCTTTGCCAGGCCCTTACTCTGAGCATAGGCCTCGAACACCGGTTGCACGACCGGCAGATCCATGCCGAGCCCGGTGAGGTGCTTGTGCGCGAGCGCGATTTCGACGGCGACACCACCCTGCGCGCAGCCGACATCGGCAAAGGTCTTGTATTTCTTCCAGGGAAATTTTTTGGCAATTCCGCGGCCGGACCCGATGCTGAGGCCCGTCATGGCCTTTAAAAATCCTTCGAGCCGCTGCGGGTCGCTATAGAGCGTGCCGAAGAAATCGCCGCCGGTCTTCACTTCATTCTGCGGCTGGCCGGTGCGAAGCCCGTCGGTCAGCGAGCCCCAAAAGTGATACAGCCGCGCATTGCACATTTCGAGGATGCCGCCGATATAGGACGGCTTGGCCCGATCCAGAAACAGCGCGGTTTCCGGCGTATTCGCGTACCGTGTGCCGGTACGCTTCAGCATCCCCAAGGCAACCAGCGCATCGAAAAAGTCCCGTGCGCTGCGCGGATGCAGGTTGAGTCGCGCGGTCAACTCCTCCAGCGTGCGCCCGCCCTTCGCCAGCTCGGTGAAGAGCCCGAGTTCAATGGCGCTCAGGAGAGTCTTCGATCCCAAGAAACCGGTGCCCAGTTCCATGACCTTCGCCGGTGTCAGAGGCTTCTTTGCCACGGTGCGATCCTTTCCTCAGGGAGTTATGCCGATCGTTGAGCGGCCGTCTACTCTGGCGCCCCGGCCGCCGAATCGTAATACTTTTCGCGATAGATGGGGCAAAGCCCCTTCTGCTGCAGCGTCTTCGTCACGTCGGCAATCATTCCGCCGCTTCCGCAGAGATAGACGGCAAGGTGCGCCACCGACGTGACGCGCTCCTCGACCAGCCGCTGCACCCGGCCGGTTTCTCCGGACCAGCCCGGATCCGGACGAGAGAGCGTGAGGACCGTCGTCATCTTCGGCATCTTCTGCGCGAGCGCGATCAAGTCTTCCTGATAGTACAGATCCCGCTGGCTCCGAAGACCCCAGAACAGGGTGGCCGGCCGGGGATCGGGCCGCTCCGCGTTCGCCAGGAGCATCGACCAGATGGGCGTAATGCCGGTCCCGGTGGCGACGAAGAGCAGGTCGCGTCCGGGATCCTCGCGTAGCGTGAAATGACCGGCCGGTCCTTTGAATCGTGTCGTATCGCCCTCTTTGAAGCCATAGAGCAACGTGGATCCGGGCCCGCCCGATACGCGGTTGAACAGGAGGGTGACGACGCCGGGACGGCTGGGTGAAGAGGCGATGGAATAGGCCCGCGTCACGAGGCGTCCGGTCTCGGGATGCGGCATGTCGAAAGAAATAAACTGGCCCGGTTTGAACTCGATGGCGGCGGGCTCGATGAGTCGCAAATCGAGTTGTCGCACATCGTGCGTCAAATCCTTGATCGACTCAATCTGTGCGGCAAACGTATGAATGGACATCGCAGCCTGTCAGCCCGGTTGGGTGGTTGATGCGCCGATGGCCGGAGTACGCTTCGATACGTTGAGTCGTTGCGTGACGCGAGAACGCTGCCGGCCGGTTTGTCAGCATCCTGCTCGAAACCGGCGCATTATCGGCTGGCTCGGTACGCAACGTCAAGATTGGGATGAGAGAGAGGATCGTCCGGGAACCGTTGGAACCCGGTTCACCAGCCGAGTTGCCATTGATGGCCCTGGCGTTCGACCAGCGCATCCGCCTCGCGCGGTCCCCAGGAGCCGGCCGAATACGGATGCACCACTTGCTTGCCGGTCAGGAGGGGGTCATAGAGCTTCCAGGCCTTTTCGGTAAACTCCGCGCTGACGAACAGGGTCTGATCCCCGATCATCACATCGCGTAAAAGCGTCTCGTAGGCCTCGGGCAGCTGCCCGAACGCTTTCTGGTAGTCGAACTGCAATGCATGGTCGCTCAGCATGAACGGCCGCCCGGGACTCTTCACGGAAAAGCAGAGAGAGAATCCTTCGCTGGGCTGCAGCGTGATCAACAGCTTATTGGACGCGATGCTGCCAGGATCGATGGACGGAAACACATGGGCCGGGGCCTCGCGGAAAATGACGGCGATCTGCGTGAGCTTTCGGGGAAAGCGTTTCCCGGTGCGCAGATAGAACGGAACGCCCTTCCAGCGCCAGTTGTTTATCTCCGCTTTCAATGCGACATAGGTTTCCGTGCTGGAATCCCTCGGTACACCCGGCTCCTCGCGATACCCGGGAATCGTCTGGTCGCCGATCTGCCAGGAGGTGTATTGGCCGAACACCACGTCCTGCTCCGCAATCGGCGCAATGGAATGGAGCACTTTCATCTTTTCGCTCTGAATGGCCTCCGCATCGAACGAGACCGGGACTTCCATCGCCACGACGGTCATGAGCTGGGTCAAATGATTCTGCAGCATGTCGCGCAGAGCGCCCGCCTGTTGGTAGTAGGCCCCGCGATGTTCGACACCGAGATCTTCGGCCACGGTAATCTGCACGTTCTCGATGGCGTCGCGTTTCCAGAGCGATTCGAAAATCGGGTTGGCGAACCGGAAGGCCAGCAGATTCTGGACGGTTTCCTTTCCCAGATAGTGGTCGATCCGGTAGATCTGCGATTCGTCCACGTACCGGTGCAACGTGGTATTCAGCTGGCGGGCTGATTGGAAATCGTGCCCGAAGGGCTTTTCGAAGACGACGCGCACCCAGCCACGCCCCTTGAGCAGTCCCGCCCGATCCAACCCTTCGATGGCGTTGGGCGCAATGTCGGGCGGCACGGCCAGATAGAACACGCGATTTTCCGGCATGACGTGTTCCAGTTCAATCCGGCGAATGTACGTCGCTAACGCGGCATAATCGTCATCCGTCCCCCGGCCGATGGTGTGGTAGTAAAGACAGGCGTCGCACCACTCGCGCAATTCGTGATCGTTGTGCCAGCCGGCCTTGTGCAACCCTTCATGCGCCCAGAGCCGAAACCCGTCCTCACCGACTTCAGGCAAAGCCGCGCCCACAATCAGCGTGTTCCGGGTTTCCAACACACCCTGATCCCGCAAATGGTAGAGCGCGGGCAACAACTTTCGACGGGTCAGATCGCCGGTGGCTCCGATGATGACAAAGACGTGCGGCTCAACCTGCTGTGGCGGCATTCGCGAGGTCCTCTTGTTGCAGTATGTTGCTCTTCAGAATTTTGATCATGCCAAAGATACCATGCCCCCCTACCGGACAGCGACGGGCGCTAAGGGCACCCTGTTCAGAGGCCGGCGAAAGGAGTCAGAAGAATCCGCTTTACGTGCCCCGTCCAGACCAACAAGATTTTCGCACAATCTGCGTCATTTGGATAAGGAGTCGGCATCCTCTTGCCGTGATGACTCAGCTCCTACCGTTGCTCCCTGAAAGATGCTTTCTTATGGTTTCCAGGATTCTCTGGGACCGGGCTTCGTCGCCGGTGAGCCCCACACGTATGGTTATCTGTGTCCGGGAATCCCCGATCGAATCCAGATCGATCCATACATGAGCGCGATCGGCAAACTCGGATTCCGTGTGGCCAGACAACTTATCGACCCGGTCCTCCGATGGCTTCAGTTCCAATTCCTTCAACGCGGCCAGCGTAGCCCCGTGAACAGCCGGCACGTCGTAGCCAAGTTCCTCCGTGAGGTTGCCCATCACATAAACGGCACCGGCTGCTCCACCCGCCGCCCCGACGAGGAAGGCCACGCAGCCGGAACCGGACGCAGCCAGCGCGCCACAGATCGCCCACCCTGCTGTGGCTGTCATCCAATACGATCCCCTATGACCTTTGCGACCCACACGGCACCTCAGTCAGTTGGATTTGGGGGGAGAAGGCACATCAGGGATAAGCAGAGATGACCGACACCTGAGGCCGTCAGACCGACCGACGACCCGGTATCGCGCCGCGCGCCGTTATGACAATCCATGCTGGTCCCGCCCAATACGGCCGTCGTAGCGGTTTGTGGACTTAAACAACTCGAACCGCCCGTCCATGGCGTGGCGGGCCACGCGAGTCCGCAGGCCCTGCATCTCGGCGACCGTCATCGGGACGAACCGCCGCACGATCTCGAGATTCTGCCGCAAGACGTCCCGCGAATCGATGCCGCTGACCAGCGACGCTATCGGCAAACTTAACACATACCGCAGCGCTTCTTCCGGTGTGACGAGCCCCTGTTTGATCGGTTCGGCATTCCCGCTCAAGCTTTTCATCCCGATCGGAGCGATGCCCCGCTGCGTAAGGACCGGCAGCACCTCCAGCTCGAAACTCCGATAGGTTCCGTCGAAGACATTGAGCGGCATCTGGCAGGTGTCGAACGGAAAGTCGTGGGCGAGCATCTTCAGATGAATCTTTGGATCTTTGTGTCCGGTGAAACCGATGAACCGCACCTTACCCTGCCGCTTCGCTTCGAGCAAGGCCTCGGCCCCGCCGCCCGGCGCAAAGTGCCGATCGGGATCGTCGAGATAGACCACTTCGTGAATCTGCCAGAGATCGAGATAATCCGTCTTCAGGCGACGGAGCGATTCGTCGAGCTGCTGCAACGCCACCCGCTTATCGCGTCCGTGCGAGCAGACCTTCGTCATGAGAAACACCTGCTGCCGCCGGCCTTGTAGGGCCTTCCCCATCAGCTCTTCGGAGCGTCCGCCGTTGTACTCCCAGGCATTGTCCAGAAAGGTCACGCCGGCGTCGATCGCTTCATGGAGGATGCGAATCGCCTCGGCGTCATCTTCGATTCGGCCCCAATGGGCGCCGCCGAAACAGAGTGCGGAGACCTGCACGCCGGTTTTCCCCAGCAGGCGCTTCGGAATCTCCCCGGTGGCCGACGAGCGCGCCGGCTCCAGCGCATCGGCCAATCCGCGAGCGCCGCCCAGCGCAACCATCGATCCGAGCGCACCGATCGCCTTTAACAACTGCCGACGATTCAGCGACCTTTCCCCGTCATCTCGATCAAGACTTCGTAGTTTCATAGCAGAACCTCCGAGTCCTTTCCTTCCTCACCCCCACCACCACAAGGCGGATGATCGGACGGACTGCTTCGGCTGCGACATCGCGCCATTCATAGCCAATAGGCCTGCAAAGAAAGCGTACGACGGCATTGCGCTGTTCCAGCGCAGCCTCACAGGAGTACGCGGCGTGCTCTATCAAGAATCCAGCAGCTCTCGCGATTATTCGCATGATCTCGCAGCCGAAGCAGTCCGCCCGGTCAGCCGCCTATTTCCCCACATCCCCCAGTCCCCGCATCTCATCCAACCAGTCGGCCCTCTGACGGTCCGTCAGCCCGTCGATAGATCCGATGATAGTGGATTTCACCGGGCCGATGCCACAGAACCAGAGGGTGTTGCGCTTGAGAGATCTGAGACTGTGGGCGAAGAAGATCCAGCGGTACACAAACGCCGGCATCCCCATGGTCACGACGATGCGGGCCGACTTTCCCGTGAGCAGCTTTTTCGCCATCCCGCCGGACTTCTGATACTCGAAGGCAAAGCCCGGACGCAGAAGCTGTTCCAAGAACCCTTTCAGTAATGCCGGCATCGATCCCAGCCAGAGCGGATAGATGATCACCAGGTGATCGGCCCAGGTCACGACATCCTGCGCCTGCTTGATCGCCTCCGGAGGTTGGCCCTTCTCGAAATCCTGTTTTGTCCGCAAGAGAGGAAAGTCGAGCGCCGCCACGTCGATACGCATCACATCATGTCCGCCATCCTCTGCCCCCTTGGCATATTCGTCGGCCAGCGCATGGCAGAAATGTCGGGCCGTCGAGTCGGGATGACCCTGAATGATGGCGATATGCTTGGGCATAGAGTCCTTGAGGAACTATTTCTGCACCTTGCTAGAAGAGTGGATGGTGCGGCGCGCTGCCGGGCGGTACAGACTCCGTGATCCCCCCCTTGTTGCCGAGGAACCGCCAGGCTCCGTCTTCGTAAATCAGATAGTGGACCTCGTTGACCCAGCTATCGATCGTGATGGTCTTCCCTGACTCCTTATCGATACCATAGAGCCCGCCGGTACAGGTGACCGAAGCCTTCTTCACCTTCCCTGTCTGCATCAGCTTCACATCGGTGAACACATGACGGGAGGACAGATCCCGATAATGCACGAACACTTCAGCCCAGATGCGTCGGACATCGGCCGGCTTCAGACCATAGTAGTTGTAGCCTTTTGCATAAAACGGCATAAGGGACTTGATGTCGGCCTGCCGCACCGCCGCATCGGCCTGATCGAACGCCGCCACGACATCCCGCATCAGCGCTTGGTCACGCTCCCCCACCACCCCCGGCACGACCTCGACATCGGCTGCGCCCGGCGCCGGATAATAAAGAGCCACGAGGGCAAGAGCGCCTCCCAGCAACGCACCACTCACAATAAGGCGGTTCCACTTCATAGCGACTAAAAAAGCAATGATGATGCCAGGCACCCCACGTCCGCGCGTAGGAACTTCTCTCGCCAGAAAAGACGGTTCTGATGTGATTACCTGGGCGCCGACTCCGCGAGTTGGGGCCTAACTCCCCAGCCTCCACTTTTGCTCTGCTGCACAATGCACCAATAGAAGAGCCGGACAACCGGCAACTGCCACGTATCGAAGGGACCGGGGCAGGCATACCGGATGCACTTCCTCTCCATGAGGAGACTTGGAGGAGATTTGCGACGATGCCGATTCCCCTGCTGGATATTACTGCACTCACCTTCGAGGCGGATCATCATCCCATCCTGGATCGGCTCGACTTGTCGATCCAGCGGGGTGAGATTCATGCCCTGCTCGGCGCCAATGGATCGGGGAAAACCACACTGGCCTATGTGTTGATGGGATGCGAAGGCTATGTGGCGAGCGGAGGCCATATCCTATTCGACGGGATAGACCTGTTACCGCTCAAGATGTATGAACGGGCCAGATTAGGGCTCACGCTCGCCTGGCAGGAACCGGCGCGATTCGAAGGGGTCACGGTGCGCGAATATCTCAGCCTGGGAAATCCGGACTTCGATCCGGCACCGGCCCTCAGGCAAGTCGGTCTTGACCCGGACCGCTACCTGCATCGCCGGGTGGATAAATCCCTCAGCGGAGGAGAACGCCACCGGATCGAACTCGCCTCGGTGTTATCGATGAACCCGAAGCTGGCAATCCTCGATGAGCCGTCGGCCGGGATCGATATGCTCTCGATTACACACATTATCGGCATCATTCGCGCGGTGAAAGCCGGCGGCGGATCCGTCATCTTGATCACCCATCAGGAGGAGGTCGCCCTCATCGCCGATCGCGCGTCACAACTTTGCGCCGGACGCATCATCTTCTCCGGCAGTCCCCGAGAAGCCGTCGATCATTTCCGTGGGCGGGCCTGCGTTCGTTGCGACGGGGAGGTGTGTACCGATGTCCGACCTTGATGACCTCAGACGCACCCTGCCGATGGTCGGAGCTGAACCCTCGATTCTCGATGATACGAGCATTGCGCATGTCGTGGCGCATGGGCACCACATCCTGAGTCGGCGGACGGTGCCCGGAGTCCGCGTCGAGCTAGAAGAAACGCCGGATGCCATTATCGGGAAACTGATCGTCGAAGCGGGTGCGCAGATCGCCCAGCCCATCCACATGTGTTTCGGACTCGCGCATCCGACCGGAATCCAACAGATCACAATCGACGTCCAGATCTGCGAAGGGGCGCAGGCGCGCGTGCTGTCCCATTGCCTCTTTCCTCTTGCGCAAGCGGCGGAACATCGCATGCAAGCCATGATGGAGATCGGACCGGGTGCATCGCTGACCTATACCGAAGGCCACTACCACGGCCCCCATGGAGGCATGCGGGTCTTGCCCCATGCGACAATCAAGATCGGCAAAGGCGCGCGGTATTTTTCGGACTTCTCGCTGCTCTCCGGCTCGGTAGGCACGCTCGACATCGACTATCTCGTGGAAGTGGAAGCCGACGGCCTGGCCGAACTCAGCGCGAAGATCTTCGCGCATAAGACCGATCACATCACGCTCAAAGAAGCGGTGATGCTCCGCGGGGAGCGCTCACGCAGTCTCATCAAGACCCGCGTGGTGCTGGAAGATCAGGCGCAAGCCGACATCGTCGGCATTACTGAAGCCTATGCCAAAGGCGCGCGCGGCCACGTCGATTGCATGGAGATCGTGCAGGGCCAGGCCCATGCCAGCGCCATCCCGATCGTGCGGGTCTTTCATCCCGAGGCCAAAGTCACCCACGAAGCCGCCATCGGCAGCGTGGACAAGAAAGAACTCGAAACGCTGATGGCCCGGGGACTGAGTCCCGAGCAAGCCGTCGAAATGATCGTGAGCGGGATTCTGCGGTAAGTGGGATTAGCGCCTGAGACAGACCACAGTTGTAAGGAGACCCTCCGATGATCACATCCATCGCCTTCACCGTCTATCCGGTCTCGAACATGGAACGAGCGCGAGCCTTCTATGAGCATGTGCTCGGATTGCATATGAGCTACAACTACCAGGACGTATGGGTGGAATACGATCTGAGCGGATCGACCTTCGCCATCACGACCACGGAGATGGGCCATACCCCTGGGGCCAAGGGCGCAGTCGTGGCATTTGAGGTATCGGATCTCGACGCCTTCCTGCTGAAGATGAAGGAGCGGGCCGTGTCGTTCGTCGTGGAAGCGTTCGCCACGCCGGTCTGCCGCATGGCGGTGATCGAGGATCCGGACGGCAATCACATCACGATCCACAAGCGGCATGGGTGAGCAGACAGCTTGGACCGGGCTGCGGCTGGTCCCCCCAGCCAGCTGTCGCGCTTTGCAGCAGCCCCGAAGCGACGGTTGAGGAACTTTGCCCGAACAGCAGAATCTCAGCCACGTCCTCATTATGCGGGCTGCGGCCTAAACCAATGCCCCAGCAGCGTTCTTCTCCGAATAGCCCCCCACCTCGTGACGGCATGTGGATTGCTCAGTTGAAAGTATCCGCAACGTACCTGACCATTCGGCAGTACCGATCTTCATCCGTCGGTCGGCAGGTGCAGTTTCACACCGCGCTCATACACATCACAAAGGAGGACTCCCATGTCAGTTGCCAAGATCATCGAGATCAGTTCTGAATCGCCGAAGAGCTTCGAGGATGCCATTCAAAGCGGGATCTCCCGGGCCGCCAAAACCATACACGGCATCAAGTCGGCCTGGGTGAAGGAGCAGCATGTCGTGGTGGATAACAGCAAGGTCACCTTGTATCGCGTGGATCTGAAGGTCACGTTTGTGTTGGACTAGCGAACACTTCCGATTGCTCCGCATGGCTTTTCGGTCGCGGCCTCACGCCGCGGCCGTTGCCGCAGTGAGGATCTTTCGTATGCCTCCTACCAGCCTTCGCAGCGGGAAGCTGTGGGTTTTGGCCGGCGCTCTGAATCTGTGCCTCATTCTATCGACGGTGCCCATCGCAGGGGCATCGAGCCAATCCGCAGAATCCCCCACTGAGGTCGTGCGGGCGACGCTCACGGAAGTGTTCCGCATTCTCGATGATCCCAAGCTGAAGGATCCGGCCAAGCTCCTGCCGCGCCGGCGTCTGCTGGAACAGGTCATCGGCGAACGCTTCGACTACGCGGAAATGTCCAAACGCGCCCTGGCCGCCAATTGGACTCCGTTGACCAACGACCAACGAGCCGAATTCGTCGAACTATTCAAAGCCTTCTTGTCCGACCGGTATGCGGGAAAAATCGAAGGCTATTCCGGAGAGCGGACGGAGTATCTCAGCGAACGACTCGAAGGGCAATATGCGGAAGTCCGCACCAAGCTTGTATCCAGCAAAACAGAAATCCCGATGGATTACCGCCTGATGAACAAAGCAGGCCGCTGGTACGCGTACGATATCATCGCGGACGGCGTCAGCCTGGTGAAAAACTACCGCAGCCAGTTCGACAAGATCATCCACTCCGATTCCTATGACGAACTGGTGAACCGGCTGCGCAACCGCACCGTGGTTGAGGAAAAGAAAGACACGCGGTGACACGCACACCCCCCTTCCTCGTGCGGCCCGCCATTTGACCTTCAGAGAAACACGGTTATCTGATTCTTGAGTGGAGGCCTCGGCGAGAGGAATAGTCAAGGATAGAGAGGCCGAGCGCAGGGATGGTGAGCAAGCCCGCCGAACGAGCGGGAAGCCTGAAATCCCTCCAAGGTCTCAAGAATGGATCCAAGCTCTCCAAACCCGCCTCCGCTCCGCTTTTTTGTTCCCGGACAATCTCCTTACAAGATGAGCGACCTCTTCATCTTCCCCGCCTGGGTGGGGTTATTTTCTGTATGTATGAGGGGTACTCGATGAGACGTATGGAGGGTAATAAAACAAGGGGCCTGCCCTTATGTGGTTTCGCGGGATGCCGCTCACCCGCCGGGATCAGATTCAGCAATCCTTCAGTCGCTTGAAGCTGATTGCTCCGCGTCTCAACTTCGTACAGACTCGAATCAACGGCCATACCTAGTGACACCGACGATTGATAACGCGTCCCTCGAACCCGAACCCGCTACTCTCACGACAACCGCGTCCTCCGCACGTTGGCTGCATAAGAGCAGGTCATACTCCAAAGAGGTTGCCACCCTCGCTAAGCCCATCCCCCCTCCCTCACTTCTATAGTAATCACTCTCCCCCGGGGATCAAAGGAGTCTCGAACCAGTCAACTGTAGCCCGATGCCTCACTGTTCAGGATTCGGAGGCTGTGGAATAACCCCTTGGCCGGTGAGGACGGCAAGAGCCTTCCGGGCATCGCTGATCCTGTCCACCGCGGACCGGCGCAACTCTTCGGCGGTTTTCAGCAGCCGGGCGACGCCCTGCGCTTGCGCTTTCATCGCCGTTGCCACCGCCACTCTCGGAACGACCTCCCATTCATCCATCGCCGGCAGAATGTACCCGTCGTGGAGTCCCTTGTCCGCCGCATACTGTGCGAGCTCATGCGCCGCCGCCATCGCCATCTCATCGGTGATGGTCCCGGCCCTCACATCGAGCGCGCCGCGGAAGACGGCAGGAAAGACGAGGGAGTTGTTGACCTGATTCGGGAAGTCCGACCGCCCCGTGGCGACAATGCGGGCACCCGCCGCTTTCGCCTCCCACGGCCAGATCTCAGGGACCGGATTCGCACAAGCAAACACGATGGCGTCCCGGGCCATCGTCCGCACCCACTCCGGCCTGATGATACCGCCGGCGGCAAAGGCCAGGCACACATCCGCACCGGCCAACGCCTCGGCAATTCCTCCTCGACGCTGATCCCTGTTCGATTCCACACACACCGCCCATTGCTCGCTATAGTCCGGATTCGCTTCATAGGCATGACGATGCAAGCCAAGTATTCCTCCCAGATCGCAAGCGACGATCTTCCCTGTATCCGCGCCACTGGCTTTCAGATACCGATAGGTCGGGATATTGGCCGCACCCATGCCGATCATCGCGATACGGACATGACCGATCTGTTTGCCGACGACCTTCAAGGCGTTGAGCAAGGCCGCGAGCACCACCGTTCCGGTGCCCTGCTGGTCGTCATGCCACACCGGAATCGTGCACAGCCGACGGGCTTCGCGCAGGACGCGAAAGCACTTCGGCATGGCGATATCTTCGAGATTAATCCCCCCGAACGACGGCTCCAGCAGCTTCACCGTGCGAACGATTTCATCCGGATCTTTGGTGCCGAGACAGATCGGCACCGCATCCACCCCGCCCAGATATTTAAACAGCAGCGCCTTACCTTCCATGACCGGCAAGCCGGCTTCCGGTCCGATGTCCCCCAGGCCGAGGACTCTCGTACCGTCTGAAATGACTGCGATCGAATTCGCTTTATTCGTGTGTACATACACCAAATCCGGCTGAGCCTGAATCGCACGGCAGGGAGCGGCGACGCCCGGCGTATACCAGATCGAGAAATCCTCCACTCCTCGAATGGGACACTTGGGCGCTGTTTGTATCTTGCCCTTGTAATACGCATGGAGCCGAAGCGCCTCTTCGGCCGGCTTCCGGGCTTTGGCGAGCAACTCTTCCGGCGTGGGCATCAGCTACCCCTTTCCTGCTCTTGCAAATGATTGCGCATCATCAACATGGCACACCTCTGCCCTGCGGGGGGACTCTTAATCCGTACTATCTTTGCGTCTTGTTTTCTATCCTGAAGCTGCTTGGACTGCCGGACCCGCCTGGAAAGGGAGCGGCAGCGCTCCCCGATTCCAGCAGGCATGTAGCTTAGCTGAGAGAGAACTCTCTCTGGCGAGTACCGATGTGTCCATGTTCCGACTCCGCGACGGGCTGCCGTCGATGGGCGAGAATCACCGGATCGATCCGCTCGCCGCAACTGACGCAACGCCAGTCGTACGAAGCGAGTTCGTGCACCGGCTCCGGAACCATGAGACCACCGCAGCGATGACAGCAATCGATGCCCACTGATTTGGCGACGGATTTTCTCGAAACCTTGACCATAATCGCCTCCCTCCTCTTGGTTGAAGTATCGCGTTGCACATATGAGCCACCATTCCAGGAAAGGATTCATGCCGGACTCGCACCCGATTCTTCAGGAGATTCTTGAAGAGGCTGCGAAGCCAGCCGCTCCACGATTACAATGTTGATTGCCTTGTTGATTACCTTACTGGCGCGATTTGCCACGCCCCCTCTCCTGCAATGGCGATTTCTGCAACAAACTCAACCAGCCCCTTATGACCTTCCCAGAGTAGAATCCCTGGATTCATGAGAAGATCGTACGTCTTGACTCATTGATCCCTTGGTCTCTACCTTGCAGTTCTCATACTCACAGTCACGCACAGATAGCTCACAGGAGAAAGATTCCCATGAATGTTCAATCAGCCTCAATCTTAGCCGCACTGTGCCTCGGGCTAGGGCTCTGGGCATCACAACCCGCTGTCGCCGTCGCCAAGACCCAGATCACGGCGAGCACGATTCAGGAGGTGGATTCACAAACAATCAAAGAATTGCTGGCTACGTTTGAACAAGCGGAGCAAGCGATGCACTCCCAGGACCTTGATGGGGTGATGGCGTTGTATTCGGATGATTATTACTATCATGGCCTCAAAAAGGCCGACATCAGGAAAGTCTGGGCGCAACTCTTCGAGCATTACAAAGAGCTGGAAAGTTTTCATACGTTTTCCGTCATCCGGACCGTGGGGACCGGCAGCAAGCTCACCGCCGAAATGACCTGCACCGGGGTGGTCTGGGGCACGGCGAAGAACACCAAACTGAGAAGTCCGGTCGATAGCTGGTACGAGGAAGTGCACTTTCTGAAGAAGGAAAACGGCCGCTGGAAGATTACCGGCAACGCCGGCGGAGAATCCCAACCGGTCCTTCCCTTTGGAACAGCACCGCATCCGCTCTTCTGAGCGTCGCTTCTTTAACTTGGATTGGGATTGTGGAGGCAGCACCCAGCGCGCCGACGAACGGGCGATTCGCCAGGAAATGCACAGCGACCCGCTTCTGTGAGGAGCTCTCCAATCCGTTCACTCACTGCGGAAGTGAATTCAAGTGACCCGGCACCTCCAACCCTCTCTGATCACCCTGCGCCTCCCAATCTTCGGACTCTCTTCGGAGCCGTGCCTCCTACGGGCACCGCGATGGAAGCGCACCCCTTCGAACCCACTCCACACCTGACCCGGACCAGAACTCCGAACCCACCATCCAGCACAGAAGCGGGAACCCTCGTTTATCCTGGTCTCACCTCCCCTCTTACTTCTGTGATAACGCCGAGACATGCGAGATCAATGGCGAACAACTCCCCACCGGCACAATCGGCACTGCCCTATAACGCAACAGTCACCGGGTCTTCCTCGCGGTGACTGCGCTCAACGCATGATCGAACCCGTTGAATCTCCACTGATCACATTATTTCTTCCGTGCCCTCTTTTCTTTGGCATCGTCGATGCTATTCACTTCTTTAGCAGTACACCGATTGATTGAGGTGCACCATGGCAATAGCTCAAGATCCCAACGCCACTCTTTTGGAGTTGGTCCAACAGATTCCGGGTTGCGATGTAGAAGAGTTAACGGCGCGTTGCCCTCAGGCCACATGGAATCAGGTGCTTCTAGCTTTGGACAATCTCAGCCATGCAAGACAGGTCACGCTTCGGCAACAGGGTCAGGGTCGATACACGGTAGGGCTGGGCTCTCGGTTTTACCCCTTCGAAAGGAGGCGATGATGTTTCGCCATCCCCATTACTTGGACATTCCCTGGGATATCCACTGGCACACGGGTGCACAGACACGCCATCGACACCTCTGGTGGCTGATCGGCGTGCTGGTGCTGATGGCGCTGCTCCTGATCGGGGTGCGGGCCGTCGGCGGAGACTTCTAGAATACGTCCCGTTGGTTGAATGACGTAACAGCAAGGGAGGCGTCATGTTATTTCGCGATCGTCGCCATGCCGGGATTCTATTAGCCAATCATCTGCAGGCCTATCGGGGCGATCATCACGCGGTCGTGCTCGCCTTACCGCGCGGAGGGGTCGTGGTGGGGCATGAGTTGAGCATGGCGCTCCATCTGCCGTTGGACGTCTTCATCACCCGCAAGATCGCGGCGCCCGAATCGCCGGAATATGCGGTGGGGGCCGTGAGCGAAACCGGTGCCGTCTATCTCAACCAGGAAGCCGTGCGGGCCATGCAGCTGTCTCAAGACGATCTCGACGGGCTGATCGCCGCGCAGCGCCGTGAAATTGAGCGGCGCCGAGTCCTTTATCGCGAGGGGCGCGGTTTACCGCACCTCCATCATCGGACGGTGATTCTGGTCGACGACGGAGTCGCAACGGGGGCGACGCTGTTCGCCACGCTGGATGCGCTCTCCGCGCTGAATCCCCTGCGCGTGGTCGTGGCGATGCCGGTCGCGCCGCCCGCGACAGCCGAACGCATTCGCGCTCTCGTCGACGAGTGCGTGATTCTGTCGACCCCGGAACCGTTTGCGGCCGTCGGATGTTTTTTCGAGGAGTTTGACCAAGTGACCGACGACGAAGTGATCCGCACCCTGCACCAGGCCAACGAGGCCTTCCAGGGTAAACCTAATGCCAGACGGACACGTTCCGCCATGCCTTCAACCAAGGGAGTATGATCGATGACCACCAGTCCCACTGCCGGAGGCCATGAAGCCCGCCGAGACCGTTTTGTCGAAGAGAACCGACACGACTCGTACAAATTGCCGGGCAAGCTGGCAGAGCCGACGGTGTGCCCCAAATGCAGCGCAGTCTTTCATAAAGGACGATGGAGCTGGGTTGCCCCGCCGGTCGGCGCACAAGAAACAGTCTGTCCCGCCTGCCACCGGTTACAGGACAAGCGCCCGAAGGGCGTGCTTATGCTGAAAGGCAGCTTTGCCTCCCAACAATCGGAACAGGTGATGGGCGTGATCAAGAATGTCGAAACGAAAGAAAACAAAGAACACCCGCTCGCCCGCATCATGAGCATCGAGAACACGCCGGACGGCCTGGTGATCTCGACTACAGATGCGCATTTGCCCAGACAGATCGGCGAGGCGCTGAAACATGCCTATCACGGCGAGCTGGAAATTCACTATGGCGAAGGGGAGGACTCCGTCCGGGTTAACTGGACGAAATCCTAACCGCCCGCCACAAGTCCGGGAATGCAATAGAGGGAGCTGCCATGAAGGTTGTTGCAGGTGTCGATTGGTCCGATGAAGCGTTTTCCGCCGTTGAGCAACTCGGCCTCTTATACAAACCGGAGGAAGTGCTGTTGGTCCACGGAGTGGACCTGGGAATGTTTCAATCTCCCCTGTTGGCCGGAGCGGCCAATCTTCAGGGGTATGACGATTTTCGTCGAGCAATGATCGATGCCGGGCACCAGGCCGTCGAACGCGGGCGAACGGTGTTGCCCGCCGACATTCCCTCCGTGCAGACCAAGTCCGAGCTGCACCACGCCGCAGCCTTCATACTCGACAACGCCAGCGCGGCGAAGGCCGACCTCATCGTCCTCGGCACGCACGACCACTCGCGCCTCGCGGAGTTGCTCGTCGGCAGTGTGTCGCATCATGTCCTGCTCCACTCACGCATCCCGACGCTCATCGTCAAAGGTAAGGCCAAACCCGTCACGCGCGTGCTCGTGGCCATCGAAGGCCGCGAGGATGCCGCCCGAGTGCAAGCCTGGCTCACGGCACATCCCTTCAGAAATCCCGTAGCCCTGACCATTCTCTCAATCGTGCCATCACTCACCATGGTCCAGCCGGAGATCATGGCGGGGTACCAAACCTGGTCTGAGGAGCACAAGCGCCAGGCCGAACAGATCGTGGCCGAGACGGCTCAGGCCTTGGCTGGTCCGCGCTATACGGTCACTACCGATGTCCGAATGGGCGATCCGGTTTCTGCCGTCTGCGCCGCGGCCACGGGACATGACTTACTCATTGTCGGATCGCACGGCCGCACAGGCGTGGATCGTTTTCTTCTCGGCAGCGTATCGCATGGCATCGTTCACAAAGCTGGATGCTCCGTACTCGTGGTACGGTAACGCCGTTTCTACAAAGGAGTTCACACCGCTATGAGAACATTTTCCGTGATCTGCGCTCTCAGTATCGTCATCCTCGGATCTTCCTGGGTAGCCGGGCAAACCCCGCGCGGCAACCCCCAAGCGGGCCAAGGGATATACGAACAACAGTGCCTGCGCTGCCATGGCCCTAAACTTGACGGCAACGGGCCCGACGGCCAATATCTCATCGTGAGGCCTGCCAACTTGCAGTCACAGATCTCGCGAGCGAAAACCGATTGGGAGCTGCTCATCACCATTTCCAACGGCGTGCTCTTCAGCCCGATGCACGGGTTTCGAGGCAGGTTAACGGATCAGCAGATGCTGGACGTCTTGTCCTATATCCGGAGCATGGCTCCTTTTGACATGGTCAGTTAGCCGGCGGTGAACCATCGGGACACACGCTGGTCCGGACTCATTCGCAGGGCGGCGATCGGTTGCGCACTCTTCCTGATAAGCTTCTGCGGAGTCAGCGCCCAGTCAGGAGAACCCGCGCCCGACCTTGAAGTTTTTGTCCGATCCGGCTGCCCTCACTGCGAAGTCGCACAATCGTTCCTCGCCGACATCCGACAAACACGTCCGGGGCTGCGAATAGTCGTCTACGATATCGCGGAAGACAGCCTTGCCCGCCGCCGGCTTTCACACTTGGGAACCGAACAAGGCCTGGGCAGCCTCGGCGTACCCGCCTTCCTCATCGGCTCGGAACTGATCATTGGCTTTCAATCGGCCGACACAACCGGGAAGGAGATTCTTGCACGACTCGATCACCCCCCCGCACACACGGTCGCGCCAACAGCCGGCGAAAGTATTCAGTCCCGTTGGCTCGGAGAATTACGGGTCACGGACCTGGGCTTACCGCTCTTTACGATCACGATCGGCCTGCTGGATGGATTCAATCCCTGCGCCATGTGGGTCCTGCTGTTTTTGCTGTCACTCCTCGTCAATCTTCAAGACCGGCGGAAGATGGCTCTCATCGCCGGAACCTTTGTCCTCGTCAGCGGCCTGGTCTATTTTGCCTTCATGGCCGCCTGGCTGAACATCTTCCTCCTGATCGGCCTGTCGAGAGCCGTTCAGATCGGTCTCGGCTGCATCGCGTTCCTGATCGGATCCGTCAATGTAAAGGACTTCTTTGCATTGCACCGCGGCCTTTCGTTGAGCATTCCCGAGTCCGCCAAGCCCGGCCTCTATGCGCGCACCAGGCAGATCCTTCAAGCCGAGCATCTCGCCAGCGCGCTGGCGGGAGTCGTCGTCCTGGCAGGATTCGTGAACGTCGTCGAGCTGCTATGCACCGCCGGGTTTCCCGCTCTCTATACCCAGATTCTGACCATGCAGCAGATGCCCGCATGGAAATATTACGCATACCTCGGCCTGTATAATTTGGCTTATGTCTTCGACGACAGCCTCATGGTCATCATCGCAGTCATTACGCTGAGCCGCACGAAGCTACAGGAACGGGCCGGCCGTTGGCTCAAGCTGACCAGCGGCCTGGTGATGGTCGGACTGGGCGCAATCTTGCTTCTTCAACCCAAGTGGCTTCCGTGAGGTGCCTATGCATCCCGAACCCGGTACCTTGCCGCCAGGAAGACAGGAACTCTCCATGACGGATGCGGCGAACGTTCCCGGCCAGACGGGGTTTCACATCGACCGTGGAACCTGTTTCGTACTGTTTGCTTACGATATTGCCCGCTCCGTCGACCTGACCCGAGCCGAACGCCGCATTACGGCCATCACGGAACGGAGCCGCCTGAAACACAAACGGCGGGCTCCGGCCTATTTCGACTATACGCCGGCGCCGCTCCGGATAACGGCCGATGTCGATCCGATCGCCATCGGCCAATACCGCACCGGCCCGGTCGTGGATATGCTGCTGTACGACTTCGGGGGCGTGTGTGTGTCCTACAGTCTTCCACTCCAAGGCCCCTTCAGTTCTCTTGAACTGCTGAGCCAGGATCTCTATGAGAATGCGGCGCTGCTGAGCGATTCCCGCCGCCGGATCGAAGAACTCCTGACCGGACTCGGAGACGCCGCAGAGCGGCCTCATATTGCCGACTTCGTGGAAGACTATGTGATCCTGCACATTGAACAGGCCACCCCGGCTCTCGCTCCGGACACGCTATTGACGGGGTTTGCGCAGCCTCTCGCGCGGCTCCTCCGGTCGGAGACGCTGGAACTCGCAGACCAGCAGGTCCACGACTCCCTCAACCAACGCATCTCGTTCGGCTCCGATGATGTCGCCATCATCGATTGGAACGCGACACTCATCTATGGCCGGGACATGGAGGACGTCGTGGCCGTGATAGAATTCGCCAATGTAGAGCTGCTCGAAATGCGGTTTCTGGATCAGCAGCTCGATCTGGCCTTGGATCAAGCCTATCAAGCCTCATCCCTGCGGCGCTGGGACCGTCCATGGTTTCCGGGAGCGCCGCGCGCAAACGTCCGCCGCATCGCGCAACTTCAGGTGGACGGAGCGATTTTATTCGAGCAGGTCACCAACACCCTCAAACTGTTCGGCGACCAGTATCTGGCCCGCGTGCACCGGCTGCTCTCGCAGCGTTTTCACCTGGAATCCTGGGACGCCAGCATCACCCGCAAACTCCATACGCTCGACAGCATCTACGGAAAGATGACCGAGAGCGCCGCGTCCTGGCGGATGGAGGTGTTGGAGTGGATCATCATCGTCCTGATCACCATTTCGATCGTCGTCTCGTTTCTGCCGGGATTGGCCGGCCACTGAGGAGTCCCATCGGTCGATATGAAACCTTCGACGGAATTCTCCAGGGCACACTCCCTGAAGCCGTTTTTCCATCCCTGCACAGTCGCCGTCGTCGGCGCATCGCGGGAACCGGCTGGTATCGGACATCGCATCCTGCTCGCGCTCCTGGGCAGTCAATTTCCCGGCACGATCTTCCCGGTCAATCCGCACGCCACCGAGGTGGCAGGGCTCAAAACGTTCCCTTCGCTGACCGCGGTACCAAGCCCCGTCGATCTCGCCATCATTGCTGTTCCACCGCAACTCGTCCTCTCAGTGATCGATGAATGTGCCGCCGCACACATTCCGGCCGTCGTCCTCATCACAGCGGGCTTTGCAGAAACCGGCGGGGCCGGACGTTCACTTGAGCTGCAACTACAGGAAAAGATCCTCCGGCACGGGATACGATTGATCGGGCCGAATTGCTTCGGGTTAATGAACCTGGATCCCGCCGTGCGGTTGAATGCCACCTATACACCCGCGATCCCTTCTGCCGGACGAGTGGCCATCGCATCCGAAAGCGGCGGACTGGGACTGGCGGTCGTGACCGCAGCCCGGCGATTGAATCTCGGCCTCTCCAGCTTCGTCAGTGTCGGCAACCACATCGATGTGTCGGTCATCGACCTGCTCGAATACTGGGAACAGGATGAATCCACCCAGGTGATCCTGCTCTATCTCGAAACCATCGTGGATCCTCACCGGTTCAGACGAATTGCCGATCGAGTAGGCCGGCTAAAACCGATCATCGCGTTAAAGGCAGGCAAGACATCGGCAGGCCAATCCGCAGCCGGATCGCACACCGCGGCGCTCGCCACAAACGACACAGCCGTCGACGCGCTCTTCATTCAATGCGGCGTGATCCGCGCGAACACGCTGGACGACTTTCTGGCCTTGGCGACCGGCCTCTCCGCCCAGCCGGTGCCTCAAGGGCGGCGTATCGGCATCCTGACGAATTCCGGCGGTCCCGGCGTGCTCTGCGCGGACAGTTGCGCAACGGAAGGGCTCACGGTTCCTGAATTGTCCAACCTGACGCAATCCGTCTTCGCCTCCTTTCTCCCCCCCACAGCAGCCCTCAGAAATCCTGTCGATGTGATCGGATTTGCCACAGAAGCGCAGCATGCACAGGCCGTCGAGGCGATGCTCAAGGCGGATGAGATCGACGCCCTCATCATCGTCCACGTCTCGGTCAGGGCCGAAGACAATCCCCCCGTGGCAGCCGGGATCATCCGGGGCATCCGCGAAGCCCACAGGACGAGCGGGACACAGAAGCCGATCTATATCTGCTGGATGGCGGAAGGAGATCTGGACCGGAACTTCACCGTGAACGGAGAAACCATTCCCACGTATCCGCATCCGGAGATTCCTGCTCGTATCATCAACCAGGCGATCACGTACGAGGCCTGGAGACGGCAGCCAATTGGACCGGTGCCACGCTACCCCGATGCCGGCCTGGACAGCGCTAAAACGATTTGCGCAACAGCCTTATCCGACCGCGGGCCGGGATGGCTCACCACGCAAGAAACCCGCGCCCTCCTCGCAGCGATGCACCTCCCGCTGGCGCAAGGCGCCGTCGCCACGACTGCGGAAGAGGCCGTCACGGTCGCGCGTGAGATCGGTTATCCCGTAGCAGTGAAGCTCGCGTCCCAAACGATCCTGCACAAGACCGAGATCGGCGGCGTACGTTTGAACCTCGCCGATGAACAGGCCGTGCGTGACGCGTTCGAGGCGATCAGGACCAAGCTCGCGCAGGAAGGAAAACCGGATGCGATGGAAGGTGTACTGGTGCAGCCGATGCTGTCGGGCGACATAGAAGTGATGGCCGGCATGACGCGCGATCCGCTCTTCGGCCCCCTGCTGGCCTTCGGCCTCGGAGGGATTCATGTCGAGATTCTCGGCGACGTACAGTTCCGCATCGCTCCGCTGACCGATCGCGATGCAACTCAGATGGTGCGCGAGATTAAAGGCTATCGATTACTGCAAGGCTACCGGGGGCAGCCTGCAGCGGATGTGAAGGCGGTCGAAGAGGTGCTGTTGCGTCTCTCTCACCTCGTCGAAGAAATTCCCGGGATCAGTCAACTAGACCTGAATCCGATCTTCGCCCTGCCAGAAGGACAAGGTTGCCGGATTGTGGATGCACGGATTCGCGTTAAAAAGAATCCCGGGGAGGCTTAGGGAAGCTCTGTCATGAGCGTTCAGGTGAGCGGTGTAGCAATCACCCTCACCGCCGTGAGCACAACAGGGTTCTACCCCGCCAAATCGAGTATTGCGACCTCACGAGCCAAAGTAAGAAGGCCGATCCTTATTCCCACCTACATTCAACGGCCACTCCGAACATCGTGTTACGCCGCGCGGCGTTTGGTGGCCCGACTGCCCGAACGAGAGCTTGAACCACGGCTCCGGCCACCGGGTGCTGCGGCGTACAACTTCAACCCCAGCGCTTTCACCACCTTAAGAATCGTGTCGAAGTCAGGGCTTCGCTCACCAGAAAGCACCTTATACAGGCTTTCGCGGGACAGACCGGCATCTCGCGCAACTTGCGCCATACCTTTCGCGCGAGCAATATCTCCCAGCGCCTTGGCGATGAAGGCAGCATCGCCCTCAGCCTCTTCCAGACAGGCCTCCAAATACGCCGCCATTTCCTCGGGCGTCCGCAGATGCTCGGCAACAGCGTAACGAGTGGTCGTTGTTTTACTCATACTGCGCTCCTACAAATGTTGTGCAAGACGCAAGGCCATCTTGATATCGGTGGCCTGTGTGCGTTTATCGCCACCAGCCAGCAACACCACCACTTCACGTCCGTGCTTTACGAAATACACACGATAACCAGGACCATAATCAATTCGGGTTTCAGAAACGCTCTCACCGACCGGCCGGACATCCCCCCGCATTGCCCGACGCCAGCCGCTCGATCCTGATTTGAATACGCGCCCTCGCACGGAAATCACGCAGCCCATCTAACCAGCGTGCAAACGTCTACGTTTTGCGAGTTTCCAACATGACGAGCTGTAGCCATACGGCTACAGCTTGTCAATATGGCTTCATAGCTTGAGAAACCTATAGGAGGGGAGCAAACAAGGAGAGTATCCAGGCCATCGCGCATCACCGCAGCGTCTTCAGCCAGGCTTGAATGTCGGCCATCTGCTGTTCGGTGATCGCGCCTTTCAAGGGCGGCATCACGTGCCGCCCTTCATAGACGACCTTCCAAAATGCATGCTCATTGGATAACACGGGATTGCCCGCTAACCGAGGACCGAGTCCACCCGTGGCACCGGAGTTATGGCAGACAATACAACTGGCATTGTAGAGTCCTTCGCCTCTGCCACTATCCCCCGCAGGACGCTTTAACGCATTCCCGCTCGAACTATTCTGGTCAACGCCTTGCGGCCCCCCGTCGGTCGCCCGACCCGCAATCCCGTTGCTCCCGGCTTCGATAACGACCATAGCAAGGACGGCGCAAATCACCCATCTATTCATGAGCATGACTCCATTTCGTGATCCGGCGTCACTTTGGTCCCGCAGAGCCTTCCTTTCTGAGGACCGCCAGATACGCCAGGGTATCGGCAAGTTCCTTAACCGTCATCGTCGTGTCAGGAAACATGCCTGTCCCGGGATGGCCTTCGCGAACGGCTCGTGCGCGCTGCTTGTCGCGCTTCAGACGGAGCGCTTTTGAATTGCGGAGATCGGCAGGCGGAGGGTTCAGCCGGGCAATCAACGCTGCCGTGTCGGCAGCGAGTTCCGGTCGTTTGTCGATGTGCCCATCGACACCGTGACAGTAATAACAGACGCCTTTCCCATTGAACACCGCTCGCCCTGCCTCGGCATTGCCTTGCTCGGTCGCCGAAATAGCAGGCGCTTGCCGACCAGCCTGAACAAGGCTGCCGTCACAAAGTACGAATCCCATCAAGGCGAGGCCGACGTAGGAGATTCTCTTCATAATAATCCTTCTGCGTTCCTGTGCCTGGATGACCTCGCATGTACGGCGGAGGTGTTCGGCAACCGCTAGTATTTCTCCACTCCCTTTCGTCCTCCCGCATGGCAACGGAGGCAATCGGCAAAACGCCCAGGCCCATGAATGCCCTTGGCTTTCGACCGAAGGTTTCGAACCAGCTCATTATCCAGTGTCCGGGGACTGAGACTCTGGTCTCGCTCCGCCCGGTGACAGTCCCAACAGGTCTTCGCGCCGGTTGCTCGAAAGATCAGATCACTGTGGGGATTGACGGTCTGATCAACCTCAGCGGGACCTGCGGCTTGCACAACCCCTTCGCCGCCACCGATCCGCGCCGCCATGATAAGGAGCGCTACAGTGAATCCAAACCCTCGTCTCAGCATGCCAACCCTCTGGAGTCTCTCTCCCGGCCGCGCACCATTCTCTCAGGCAATCTTCTCCATCGCACGAAATGCCACCTCACGCTCCTCGGGACTGATCAGGTGATCCATTTCAGGATAGAGCACCTCCTCTTCCGACATATTGTGCCGATCCAGCAAATCCAGCAGAATCTCTTCCTCTCGGTCGGTCTCCGGATTCTGCGCCTGGATCTTGCGCGCGAGCGATTCCAGACACTCCCAGATTTCCCGGTGCTCGTTGCGCATGACAATCGTAGGGCCTCCGCCTGTCATGCCCGACTTCTTCTCCCACAGAGGAAACATGACCTCTTCCTCCCATGCCACATGCCGCTGCAGGCCCGCCTTGAACTCGAGAAACGCGCTCTTGGCCTTGAGGAAATCCGTCCGCTTCAATGTCTGGAAAGACTTAAAGAGCGCATCCAGACGTTCATGGTCTTCGTCAAACATGGTGCTGATGGTGCGTTCGGGCATAAGCGCTCCTTCCTTATGAGCTTCGCAGTTTGTATTCCAGATGGCAGGCCACGCAGGCCTTCAAGACGTTGTTGAATTGCGGCAGAATCTGTTTCAGATCTTTCGTCGGCATCATACGGGCAAGTTCCTCCGCGGCGGCATGATGGGCCATAGCCAGGTCGTGATAGGCCGGAGGGAAGTTCTCCGGCTGCTGATGCGCCATCGCCTGCCGATGCATAAAGAAACCCAGGTGCGATTCCGTTAAGCCTTTCGCCAACTCATAGTCCTCATCAACCAGCGCGTTCACAATCACTTGCAGGGTTTCTAAATGCTGCAACATCACAGCACGATGCTCCATCCCGGCTGCCGGCGACAGCGGAATGGGCTGTCGGACATCGGACGTCAGAATAGGATGCGACCGTTGTTCCCCATGGCGATGTTCGACCTTCGCGCAACCAGCGAAGAACAACACGCAGAGAATCCCAAGACTTGCCCCTCCAAGAAGCACCTGCTTCACGTTGTATCTTGATCGCGAAGAACTCTGAGACATTCCGAACCCCTCTCAATACAATCTCGCTGTTATTGCCAGCCAGCCAGAGCGTCCCCCACCTGCCAAACTATCGACCGACCTATATCGAGACGATAGGAGCAATGGGCATGCCTCCGACTTCTCCATCAGAAGCATTTGATTGCTATACAGAGACAACAACTTGGCGAGCTCTTGTGGAACGTGGCCGGTGAGAATGGGGTCAATTGCTCCAGCAGCTCAATCAGTACTGGCGCACAATGCGACAATAGATATTTTGAGCCCTGTTACTTCTTACTATTGCGCGGCTCTCTCTACTGTGCGGGTCCTGCCGGCAAGGTCCTGCGCGCGCTCCGGCTCAACGAGCTTGAGCAACCGGTCGATACCAACAGGTTCATCGGCCTGCATCGGCACGAGGGCGACGCGGCTGGCGTGGCGGGTGCGCACCGCTTCAATCTGGGCCAGCTCGAACGAAGCCCGCTGCTTCAACAGCGGTGACGATGTTGGCGCTGCTGACAGGCTGTTGTTGATGAGCCACGCCCAGGGCTCGATGCCAGCGCGACGCAGCTCGTCCTGTAACCCTGCGGCCTCCAGCACCGGGGTGGTTTCCGCCAAAGTTACAATCATCACCTTCGTCCGTTCAGGGTCCTGTAGCCGCATCATCGGCGTGGTGTGGTGCAGCAGCGGGTCAATATGGCGGGTCGCTTCGCGGTGAAAGGGGCCGGTAGCATCGAGCAGCAGCAGGGTATGCCCGGTCGGCGCCGTGTCCATCACGATAAATTTCTTGCCGGCCTCGCGGATAATGCGGGAGAACGCCTGGAACACCGCGATTTCTTCCGTGCAGGGCGAACGCAAGTCTTCTTCCAGCATGGCACGGCCCTGGGCATCGAGGTCCTTGCCTTTGGTGGCGAGGACATGTTCCCGATAGCGAGCGATCTCGGCGTGCGGGTCGATTCGGCTGACATCCAGGTTGTCCAAGGTACCCGACAGCGTGCCGGTCAGGTGGGCGGCAGGATCGGACGTGGTCAAATGTACGGGAAGCCCGCGTTTGGCCAGTGCCACCGCCACCGCAGCGGCAAGCGTGGTTTTACCGACACCGCCCTTGCCCATCATCATGACAAGGCCGTGGCCGGTCTTGGCGATCTCGTCAACCAGCCCCGACAGCCGTGGAAGGTCCTTGAAGTTGGCGACTGTACTAGGGGCCACAGGGATCGCGTCGTCTCGATCAGAGAAGAGACTACTCAGCGCCTCCACCCCAACAAGGTTAGCGGCCTTGAGCGGCAGAAAATCGATGGGCAGATCTCGCAGCACCACAGGCATCGCGACGAGCGCCTCTTGCTCATGCCGATAGATGGCGGCGGCCAAGGCGTCCTGTCGCGCTTCGCGTTCCGGCAGGACCCCGTTGATGACGAGATACTGCCTGGACAGGCCGATGGCGGCGAGTTCCTGGTGCGTGCGCGCGACCTCGTCCAGCGTGGTTTTCTGCGCACGCGACACCAGGATCAAACGAGTATGGTCGGGATCAGATAACGCCTTGACCGCGGCCGCGTACTGCTGGCGTTGCTTGTCCAGCCCCGACAGTGGGCCGAGACAGGAGGCGCCCCCCGGGTTCGCTCCGATGAAACCGCTCCACGCGCCCGGGAGTTGCAGCAGGCGGATGGTATGGCCGGTCGGTGCCGTGTCGAAGATAATGTGATCGTAGGCGGCAATCAATGCCGCATCGGTCAGCAACGCGGTGAATTCGTCAAAGGCTGCAATTTCGGTGGTACAGGCCCCGGAAAGTTGCTCCTCGATGCTCTTCACCACGGAGTCCGGCAGCTGTCCACGTACCGGGCCGACGATTCGTTCGCGGTACTGCTGCGCCGCCAATTGCGGGTCGATTTCCAAAGCGGAAAGCCCCGCGACATTGGCCATGGGGGTGATCCTGTTGCCGATGGTCTGGCTAAACACCTGACCGACGTTGGACGCCGGATCGGTGCTGACCAGGAGGACCTGCTTGCCCTGTCGAGCCAGACGGATCGCGGTGGCGCAGGAGAGCGATGTTTTCCCTACGCCACCCTTGCCGGTAAAAAACAGGAAGGCGGGTGCGTGATCTAGAAACAACATGATGCGCTCCTTTGACAGGATGAACTCAGCAGCATGAGTCGCCACTGCAGCAGCTGCCTTCTGCCTGACTCACCGTTGGGACAGCGACTAAACGGGCCCAACGGGTCAACTCAGCCCGGCTGGGATACCGCCCGGCCAGGGCCACTTCGCCGTCCACGAGAATCAGCGGGAGCGACGCCTCCCCCGAGCGCTCTAAAAAGCTTTTGACTCGAGGATTGTTCGCGAACTGCAACGGTTGTTGCCCCAGGTTAACCCGTTCGATCTTGACGCCTTGCTGCTTCGCCCACTCAACATCGGCGGCAAAGTTTACCAACGCCTGATCCACATCGACTCCGCACACACCCGTACTGCAGCACATCGCCCCGTCATACACCTCAATCTTCGTCATGTCGAACCTCCAGAAAATGGAAGGATAAGTGGCCCCTACTGCCTGCTACGACAGCTTTCCAATGCGGTCGAGTTCAACCGTGAGCTGCTCACGATCTTGCGTGAGCCGGCCGATCGGCAATTTCAGGAAGGCTTCGATACGGATCCGTAAGGTGCGATAAGCCTGCTCGAACTTGGCATCAATTTCGGCCTCGCTCCCGGTCGCTTTTGCCGGATCTTCTACACCCCAATGGGCACGCAACACCGGACCAAGATAGGCCGGACAGGTTTCCCCGGCTGCGTTGCCGCACACCGTGATGACGAGATCCGGGATGGCCGGAAGGTCCGTCCACGACTTACTGTGCAAGCCCTCGGTCGAAATGCCCTCGCGCCGCAAAAGCGCCAGGGATCGAGGATGGACCGCGCCCGTCGGATGGCTCCCCGCACTCATGGCGCGCCATTCAGGGCCTGCCAGGGCGTTGAACGTGGCCTCAGCTAACACAGAGCGGCAGGAGTTGCCGGTACAGAGGAACAGGACGAATCGTTTCATACAGAACCCTCCGCGGGGAACCAGTCACGGGTTCGATTGCACACGGCGCAGACGGATAGCATGACCGGGACTTCCACCAACACGCCCACCACTGTGACCAACGCCGCTCCTGACTCGGGTCCGAACAGCGCGATAGCCGTGGCCACTGCGAGCTCAAAGAAGTTGCTCGCCCCGATGAGCGCCCCCGGTGCGGCCACAGAGTAGGGCACCTTCAGCAATTTCATGAGTCCGTACGCCAACGACGAATTGAAATAGACCTGGAACAGAATCGGGATGGCGATCAAGAACACATGAAATGTCTTGCCCAGAATATTCTCGGCTTGAAAGGCAAAGATCAAGATGAGCGTGGCGAGGAGTGCTCCAATGGTCACGGGGGCAAATCGTGGCAGGAGAACGTCCTCAAACCAGGTCTTCCCATGGTTGCGAATGAGCCAGTGCCGGAGCAGCACCCCAAGAGTTAAGGGAATCACGATAAAGACAATGACTGAATACAACAGAACCTCGAAGGGGACTTGTAGCGAGGACGCGCCGCTGACCAGAAACCCGACAAGCGGAGCAAACAGCACCAACATAATAAGATCGTTCACGCTGACCTGCACCAGGGTATAGGCCGGATCGCCGTCCGTGAGATAGCTCCAGACAAACACCATCGCCGTACAAGGTGCTGCCGCCAAGATAATCGCGCCTGCGATGTATTGGTCCGCATCGGCTGCTGTGATCCAGCTTGAGAACACGAACCGGAAAAAGACCCAGGCAAAGAACGCCATGGAAAAAGGCTTTACAATCCAATTCACGAACAGGGTCACCAGCAAGCCCCGCGGCCGCTTCCCGACATTACGCACAGCAGCGAAATCAACCTTCATCATCATCGGGGTGATCATGAGCCAAATCAGGACCGCGATAGGGAAATTAACGTGACTCCCTTGGCCAAACTCAAGGCTTCTAAGGACTTGTATTGTCGTTGGAGCCCATTGGCCCAGGAGAATTCCTGCGACCATACAGAGTCCGACCCACAGGGTGAGGTACCGTTCAAAGAGGTTCAGCCGTTTCTCACTTGGCTTCGCGTGAATAACTGGTGCAATCGCGATATCCATCACGCAATAAATCCTCTCTTAGTTTTTGTGAGTCTGAGTGGGTTTGCGGGCACGCACAAACGCGCTCATGAACTTCCCGTCTATCTGCGGCCCAAGCTTTTCCACATTGAGTCCTGCGCCGACCAAGAAGTCTTTGGCATCCTCGGCGCGATAGACGCGCGTGGGGACGATCTCAATCTCGTCAAACCCCGCCTTCACAAGTTTGTCCCGGTAGGCGGACTCTTCTAAGGCCCCCGCCACACAGCCCATCCACAGTTCAACGCTGTGGCGGATCTCAGCCGGGACATCGCCGCGCACGACCACATCGGAAACGGCAAGCCGGCCGCCCGGCTTCAGAACCCGGAAGGCCTCGGCCAACACGCGATCTTTGTCGGACGAGAGATTGATGACACAGTTGGAGATGATCACATCGACGACATGATCTCCCAATGGAATGTCCTCGATCTCGCCCTTGAGAAACTCCACATTCCGGACTCCTGCTTTCTCCTGGTTCTCCCGCGCCAAGGCGAGCATCTCGTCCGTCATATCGAGGCCAAACACTTTACCGGCCGGTCCAACCCGACGGGCCGACAGCAGGACATCGATGCCGCCACCGGAGCCAAGATCCAGGACCGTCTCGCCGGGATTGAGTTCCGCCAACGCCGTCGGATTCCCGCACCCGAGCGAAGCCAAGACGGCTTCCGCCGGGAGTGCCTCTGTTTCATTCTTCCCGTAGAGATTGGAGGTAATGAAATCGACTCGCTCCGGAACCGACCCACAGCAGGAACTGCCGCCTCGTTTTGCTTGCAGCGCTGCTTGCCCATATTCAGCCTTTACAAATTCCTTAATCTCTTGGCTGTTCATCGGGTACTCCCTCTATTCATCAACAAATGTTGATTCATCAGCGCCAAAACAACTAACAACACTTCGCTGAGTAGCCCCGTCGTGGGGATACGTCCCGTAACGACCGCACGATCTCTTCTAATTCCTTGAGGGCGTCTGTATTGAGAGAATAATGAATCCAGCGGCCCTCAGGACGATCCGTGATCAGACCTGCATCCTTGAGCACTTTCAGATGAAAGGACAGCCGCGACTGTCCGGTCTTGAGGGCCTCGGTGAGGTCGCATACACAGTACTCACCCTCTTTCAGGCGCTCCAGGATCTCCAGCCGTGTTTCGTCTGACAACGCATGGAAGAGACTCACGCCTTGATCTCGCCGCTTGATGGTCGTCATATTGTAATGATATACCAATATTTATTGATGAGTCAAGAACGGGAACATCGCGGGCATCACAGGGCAAATTCCTGCTATATCAGCGACCCTACCGTGAGCTCTCGTTCCCGGGTGTGAGTCCTGAGCAATAGTCGACGGCGGCTTCGATGGCCACCAGGCCAGCCTGTTTGGATTGCACGGCCTCTCGATCACGCCATGATCGGCTACTCTCCTCTCGATCTCCGAATCCAAGTTGATACTCGTGACCTTCCTCACTCTATCTACAATCTGACGGCCGACAGCTTCTGCTTCGGCCTCCACATTCTGATACAGATAGTACCCGTGGCTGTCCTGGTCGTCGTGAAGGTCGATCAAGAGATCGAAGGGCTGTTGGAGTATTGCGTGGACGAACGGATCTCCGCTGATGGCTGAAGGACAATGAATTCGCGATTCAGATCCTGGCCATTGCGATTCTCCCGAATACTCTATTCATACCCCCCGGGATTAAGACAAGGAATGAGCACGGACTGGCACCGGCCCAATCAAGGTTGATGTCGATGCTGTTCGAGCCATGTGCAGAGCACTTCAACTCCGGAGGGTTCATCTCCATGGGCACCGGCCGTGAGCAACGCGCGGCGGGAATGACAATGGCTAAGTACGATCGTGGCAAGACGGCAACCTGGTTGATGGGCCGATGTGTCTTCAAGAAAGAGCGTCGAATCAGGCGCCAAGGGGAGCGCCTTGGTCAGACACTCAAAGACACGGGAGTAGTCTCTCGATTTCTGTAGCACTTTCACTCTCAATCCGGCGATGGATCTCAGGTTGTGGCGGACTTTGCCTCTTCTTGTTTGAGAATACCTCCTACGGCTTCCCGCAATCGATCCAGGATTCCCGTGTTGTCGGTGCCACGGATATCCACGGGGACGAAGTGTTTCTCATTGAAGCCGGTCGCGCGAATGAGTTTCTTGAACAGCTTCTCCTGAGCCTTCGGAGCGCAGGCGCCGACGAGCAGGTAACTGTCCGGCCCGGCGGCCTTCATCGCCTCTTCCAGAACGGCATTCCCTCCCTAGCCGCATAACTGCGGACTCAGAACGGTGTACTTCACGTCTAGATCCGATTCGACCTCAAACGGAAGCTTATTCATATCGGAGCCTTTGAATGAATCGCAGAGCCCCTTGCAGTTACACAACAACACCTTGATTTCCATGGGTCACCCCCAAACGCACCCATCACACATTGACCGGTTTCCAACAAGCAGCACCACGCGCTCCTCGATATGAGCGCAAACGGCGCGCCCACTTATTTCCTCAGCGCCGCTTGGGCCTCCGCTGCCTGCTCGCAACCCATACACATAGCCGCCGCGGGGACCGCCTCCAGTCTGGACTGGGGAATGGCCGTTCCGCATTGTTCACATCGACCGTACTGTTCGGACCCCAGCTTGAAAAGCGCCCGGTCGATCGCCTCGATCTCGACCTTCGCTCGTCCGTCCAGACGATCGAGTAGCCGGACCATGGTCTCCTCCTGCCCCCGCTCCTCCACTTCGCTTTCGATATCGCTTTGGAGCCAGCGCAGATCCTCTTCCGTCTTGGCCACTTCCCGGAACAACTCACGCCGTTGGGTGATCAGCTTCTTCCGAATATCGTCCACCAGTAGCATCACTCTCCTCCTTCTTGACGATGGCCGCGTCAGCTACAGCATTTATCCATCTTCTCTTTCATGGCGTCTTTTCCTGCGGTGACAGCAGCTTCAACATCCTCGCGTTTTTCGGCCACGAAATGCTTCCCTCGTTCAATCATTTCATCGAGGGCGGCGCGAGCCTCTTTGGCCTTCTCGATCACCTCTTCCTCCGCCTTCCTCGCGTACCCTCTTAATTCACGCCTCGTCTCTTCCCCAGATTTGGGCGCGAGCAAAATCCCGGCGACCGCTCCCGCGATGGCGCCGCCAAGAAACGCAAGGGCAACAGCTTGCGATGAACATCGTGCCTCGTGGTTATCCATGGTTATTCCTCCGTGATGATTAAGTTCTTCATTAATTGAAAAGCCAGGTTCGTGCCAGACTCCTCTAGCCGGCGATTTACCGATTGCGCTGATTTGATAAGTGCTTCCGAGGAGGGTAATTGAGGGCGCTTACGTTGCTGAGGCATTCCAGGCCTTGCCGATAACGCACCCTGGTGCAAAAGGCGACAGAACCGGTCGATCAGGAGAGAGGATCGCCCGGCTCCGAAGTGAACTAACTCACGGCGTTAAGGGAGCCCAGGCGCGGACATAGCTCAGGACATCCATCATAACTAATAAGCCTGGTGGCAAGACACACAGAAGCCGCGATCTGAGGCACCTGCATCAGACTATGAACGTACCGAGTTACTCCGGCATCGGAATTGAGATCAGGACCGCGCCCAGCACATCATTGAGTTTGTAGTCACGCTTCGGGCTGCGCGGATCGGCGTTGTGGCCACGCTCACCGACGAGACGGCATGATGCGCCATAATGCCCCTCGTTGCACATTACGGCTTGAGCGACCGGATATAGGCCAGCAGGTCGGCTATTTGCGCCTCTTCAAACGCTCCATCAAAACTCGACATCGCCGTGCCGGGGCGCCCTTCTAGGATGGTCTTGCGCAACTGTGCATCGGTCTTCGACTGGGTCCCTTTGGCAGTCAGGTTGGCGGGCGGTGGCGTTAAATAAGCCGCCATGTCGCTGTCACCTTTGCCCGTCGGACCATGGCAGCTCTGGCAACTCTCCAGATAGATCTTCTTGCCGGCCTCGGCATTGCCTTTTGCCGCCCCCGCCATCGTCAACTCTGTCCATCCCACCATACACAGAACCGCAAACAAGCCGGGCCCTATTATTCTCGACATCCTCGTCCTCCTCTGCGTTTGACACCCTCGCTCCCGGTACATCTGACGCGTCGCGCAAGACGTTTGTCTCTTTATTTCAGCGTCATCATGTACGCCGTGATCGCATAGATATCTTCGTCCGGCAGCGGCGGCTTCGGGATATAGGCGCCGCTCTCCGGCTCGAAGTCGTTCGGATTCTGATTGAAGCGGTACACCCAATCCGCATGCAGCCGTTCATTGATCTTGATAAAGGATGTGCTTGACGTCCCTCCCGCATACCCTTTTGCCGTCTTCGCCGGCGTGAAGTGGCAGTTCTGGCAGCCATGCTCCCGATACAGCTTTTCTCCCCGAGCCAGCTGCTCCGGTGTGCCCGGCTTCATGACGCCTTCCGTGATGCGAGCATCCTTCCGTTTCGCAAGAAACCCTGCCACCGCCTTCGCCTGATCGGGAGGCAAAGCGAGATGGCGTTTCTTGCGCTCCGGGCGAAAGTCGTAGCCGACGGGGTAATGTTTGAAGTCGGGATTCTGGAGCCACGCCATCAGCCAGTCCTGCTGATACTTATTTCCAGCCCAGATAAGATCCGGCGCCTTCTTTGTTTTGCGCGGGGCGGGCTTCCCTTCAATCCGATGACATTGCACGCACAGCGACTTCACGATCTGTTCTCCGGGATCCGCCGCAAGCCCTATTCCGAACTGGGCCACAACCAGCACCGCTGCGAGCCAGGCCCCAAGCATCCATCTGATAGTCACACCACCCCTCTTAGCTCTCCACACCCGGCGGCGCCGCAGCCCATCGACTGCGGCGCCGCCAAGCACACGCCGGTCGCGCGATTACATTGCCGGATTCTCGATATCGACGCCCAATCCGATCCATGCCCGCAGAATGTCGTGGCGGGTGATCGAATGCGTCACCTTTCCGTTGCGTTGAACCGGAAGGTTCAACAGCCGCTTCTCATCCATCAGCTTGAGGGCGTCTTCGATGCTCGTCTCATCGGTCACCGCAATTCGATCCTTCCCCATGACGTCTCCGGCTGTCAGTTGATTCAGATCCTTCTCCGCGCTCAGCGCGCGCAAAATATCGAACTCGCTCACGAAACCGATAAATTGTCCCGCATCATCGACAACCGGCGCACCCGGTGTATGCGTCGTCAGCAGTTCCACCGCCACGCCCATCGCATTGTGAGTCCGGCCAAATACGAGATCGTTCGTCGCATGCACCTGCCCCACTGTCTTGAAGCCTCCGACAGGAACGCCCGGTCTGGATAACGTAGACATGAACCCCTCCTTGGTGTTGGTGAATGAAGAAACGGGCACTCTTGAATCCTCTCAAATGCCCTGCCTATTTATGTGAGGCTTCGAGGTTGAATAGGATTCGCACATCGCCTGCACAATCACTCGATAGGCTGACAATTTGGAGAGAGCGCAAGAGTCATACCTCTCTCTGTGCGTAGGCTTCATAGAAGAGCACCTGAACCCAACTACTTGATTGAGCTGATTATGAGAGAGAGAGAGTAGCGCTATGCAATGGCGTGCAGCTTATTGCCCCAGACGCGAGGCTATCGATGGCGCAAAGATACTCATCAGGTCGGCATCAGATGCGGTGAAACGCTACGATATCTGTCTTGGATGCGACTGCTGAATGACTGCAAGGAAGGAAACTATAAAGAGGGGCACTGCCGCTGAAAGGATTCTGACGGGCGTCGATGCGGCAACCGGAGCCGTCTCAAGAGGATGGCTCCGGCTTCACCGCAATGTTGATCTCAAGTTACCGGCTACAGGCTTCTCCCTCGCATCCGCCCATTCCACTTCTCGGGCCTCGATGCTCCATGCCGCCCATCCCTCCGCCAGGTCCCATTCCGGAGCCCATGCCTTCTCTGTGCCCCATCATGCCTGGCCCATGTTCTCCGGCAAAGCTTCGCTCGTATTGGATGATGGACCAGATCTCCTCATCGCTGAGTTGATCGCCAAATCCGATCATGGCCGTGCCGGGCGAACC
Source organism: Nitrospira sp. (assembly GCA_030653545.1). Classification (NCBI taxonomy): domain Bacteria; kingdom Pseudomonadati; phylum Nitrospirota; class Nitrospiria; order Nitrospirales; family Nitrospiraceae; genus Nitrospira; species Nitrospira sp. The sequence goes on from JAURZE010000007.1 coordinate 44,845, forward strand.
GTGCTTGATGACCCAGTAAATCTCGCCTTCCGTCCGATGCCGCCAGAATCCATGGTGTTGAAAATTACGCGGCGAGGGGTCGAGACCGACTGCCGCCATGCCGTTGCCCGATCCGTCTTTGCCGTGGCAATTGAAGCAGGTGCCTTTGCCGTTGTAGAGCGCCTTGCCCTTCTCGACGATCTCGGCAGAATTCGGCAACGGACTCGCCAATGCGCGCGCCTCCGCCAGCTTGTCGGCCGGGACGCGCGGCTGCATCATAGGGCGCTCGGCCGCCGACAGGGCCGATGCACTCAAGAGACCACAAGCCAGCACAACCGTCAGCATACGTGTGATTGTCATGGTCGCAATTCTGCTCCTCATAAATCGAGCTCCACCATCTTGCGATGAAAGCGCGTGATGATATTGGGATCCGGCGTCAGACGAATCTGCGTCTCTTCTTTGCCCTTGTAGGGCAGGAGATTCAACACATACCGCAGACTCTCCAGCCGCGCGGACTGCTTGTCATTCGCCTTTACAATGATCCAGGGACTGAAGGTGGCGTGCGTCTTGCTGAACATTTCTTCTTTGTAGCGCGTGTAGGAATCCCACAGTTCCTGCGCCTTTTCATCGACCGGACTCAATTTCCACTGCTTCAGCGGATTCTGGCGGCGCGCCTCGAAACGCTTCGCCTGCTCCTCTTTGGAGATGGAAAACCAGAACTTGATGATGGTCACGCCGTCTTCGTAGAGCATATGCTCGAACTCGGTGACCTGCTGCAGGAAGCGCTGATGATCTTTTTTGCTGCAGAAGCCCATTACCGGTTCGACTACGGCGCGGTTGTACCAACTGCGGTCAAAAAACACGATCTCGCCCTTGTTCGGCAATTGCCGGATATAGCGCTGGAAATACCACTGGCCGCGCTCTTCATCCGACGGCTTAGGGAGCGCGACGACTCGCATGGCGCGAGGATTCAAGTGTTCCGTAAAGCGGCGAATCGTGCCGCCCTTGCCGGCCGCGTCACGGCCTTCGACCAGAATCGCTATCCGCTGGCCGCTCTCCTGCACCCACCGCTGCAATCGAACCAGCTCGACCTGAAGCTGCTGCAATTCCTGCTCATACAGCAAGGTCTTGCGCACTTCCTCCAGATCGACCTCTTTCCGCTTCAGGAGTGTCAACAACCCTCTTCGAGTGTTGATGCGAATCAGGTCGTCATCCGTCAACGCGTGCCCGGCGACACCGATCGCATAGGCGATCTGATCGACGGCTTTGCTCTGTCCCTGACGATAGCCATCACCTTGCCTGGGAATCGCGGTGGGAATGTCTTCCAATTCAGCAGCCAGCCGCTCTCCGTCTGTATCGGCGATGGCTTCGCCATCCCGTTCAGCCCGACGCTCTTTCCTATTCTTTGATTTGCCGGTCGACTCGTCTTCAGCAGCCATGACATCTCCCCCGCGTTAGACTCGATCTCTACGTTAGAACACGACACTGCGATCACGTTCGGCAACGGCCTTGATGTAATCCGGCATGCCTTTAATAGATGCGCCAGCAACCAAATCGGCTCCGCCGATTTGCCTCGCCACCGCACAGGCGCCGCAGACCCATATGGGAATATTTGCAGCTTGTACCCCGGCAAGCAAGTCTTTTAGCGGTGTTAGATTCACACCATGAACATGATCGGCCGTACCCTTCCGTCCCAACGTCACCGCTTCGTTCCAGAGCCAGAGCACCACGTCGTGTCCCTGCTCTTTGGCCGCTTTCGCCGCGACGAACGGGAGCGTCGCCATCGTGGGATCATCCGTGCCTCGGCTGCCTGAAATAATAAACGTCGCCATCGATGAACCCTCCGTCCCTCGTCGTTCGTCGTTCGTATCTCGCGGGCGCTATTCACGCTTCACGAGATACGAGAGACGCTTCTCCACACGTTTCCTATTTCGGCCCTTTGAACGTCGTCTTTAAATAGGCCATGACATCGGCCACGCCCTGCTGCCCGATGGTCAGGCCCCAATAGGGCATGTTGGCGGATTTGCCCATCGCCGCGCCGCCGTGATTGATCATGTTGTACAGATACTCGGTCGGCACCTCGCTGAAGTTGATATTGGCGTGGATCGCGGGTTTCGGCTCGATCGTGGCCGCAGCCGGCCCGTCGCCCTTGCCGGTCGCGCCGTGGCACTGCATACAGTACTCTTTATAAATCACTTTGCCGCGGCCGGGGCTGGCCTTGGAGAACTCCTGACTCGTCCAGGGCTCGTAGTATTTGAAGTCAGGCACGCCCTGCACCATCAAATAGCCGATCACGGCGCGAAGCTGCGGCTCCGTCGCATCGGCCAAAAACTCTCCGCTATGAGGCGTGAAGTCTTGTGGATTCTGCCCGAACCGGAACAGCCAATCCTGGTTGTATCGTAGTCCGGCCTTCTCTAACGCCGCACTCTGCTGGCCGCCGATGAGCTTCCCGTTTTCCTCGACCGTGTGACAGCCGAGACAGGCATGGGCCTTGTAAGCCATCCCGCCGAACGCCGCTTCGAACTTCGTCACTTTCGCCAAATCGAACGCCCCGACTTTTACGCGCGGATCCTTGTTGTGTTCGGCCAGGTAATCGGCAATCCCGTTGGCCTCGGCCTCCGAGACGGTCACATGCTTATGCGCTTCCTGCGATTGATCCCAGCGATACCCTTTGACATACAGGGGCGCTTCTTTGCCGGTCAGCCAGCGAATCAACCAGGCCCGGTTGTACTTGCTCCCGGCCCAGATCAGATCGGGCGCCTTGAGATTGAACCGGGAGTCAGGCTGCCCTTCCATTCGGTGACATTGGACGCAGTTCTGCTGAATCAGCTCCTTGGCCTTGGGCTGATCGGCTCCGAACAACAACCGTGGTGTAGACATCAACCCCACCAATGTCAGCAGCGCCCCTCCGACAACTACGCTCCGTCTCACGTTCATGACCGCTCCTTTCCTCTATGGTGAACTCGACTACCCGCTACTTCGTCAGTAACCACGTGTGTACGTCGGCGATATCTTGCTGACTCAACACCGATCCCCAGGCCGGCATCGGCCCTCGCCCATGCAGCACGGTCTCCCAGAACAGATCGTCATGTTTCAGAATCGGATTCTTCGCCAGCTTCGGCCCCATCCCGCCAGTCGCACCGGCGCCGTGACAGGCCTGGCAATTATGCTCGAAGATGCCCGCCCCTCTTGTCGCCACGCCGACGAGCGGACCGTTGTCCGCCGGCTCCTGCGTGAGCGGCTCCGCTTTTCTCAATTCCTGATCGAGCGGCGGGAGATGATCCGGCGCAGCCGGGTGATAACGGGCCGACAGGTACCGCACGAGCAGGTCGGCTTCATCATCGGCAATCTCCGCCCCCCAATGTTTCATCTTGTCGACCGTCGCAGCCCAGCGGTCTTTCGGCAAGCGCTGTTGAGCCACCAGATCCGGACTGTGGCACACCGAGCAACGCGCCACGATCAGCCCTTCGGCACGCGGCGCCAGCGTTGCGCTCACCGACGCCTGATCGTCTTCCTGCGCCGCCGTCAGCACGACAAGACCGGCCACTGCCAACAACACTGCACCGATGATCGCAGAGGTACGCACTATCATCATATCTGCACCGTCACAGACACACGGTCCCACCCGTTCCACAAGAACCCGCTGGGATTCCACGGACTCTCTTGGGGTTGAACCTGTCCCGCGGCATCCGTCGCACGACAAAGGATCGTCACGGCCCCGGCCCCCTTGGGCTTCCACAGGAACTGCCATTGCCGCCAGGCATAGGGCTCGTCTTCGCCGACCAGCCGCGCCGGCTCCCAGGTCTTGCCGTCATCGAACGAAAGCTCCACGGTCGCCACAGCCTCTTCTCCGCTCCAGGCCACGCCCTGCACAGTGACCGGTCCTCGCCCGACCTCATCGCCGTTGACGGGTGAAGCGATCAGTGACTTCACGACCATCGCCTCCACGGGAACCATCGACGTCCCCGGCAGGCCGGAGTTCGGTTGGATGGCCGTGACCGGCACACGATACGCCGTCTGCATGTAATACCCCTTGGCTTCGTCTGCCTGCACCGTGATCTCCGTCAACCATTTGGTACAGGAATCCGCCATCCAGCCCGGAGTAATGACTCGCAACGGCGCGCCATGCAACAACGGCAAGGGGCGTCCATTCATCTCATACGCCAGGATCGTGTCCGGATGAACGGCTTTCTCCAACGGGATGCTTCGCGTAAACAATGGAACAGAGGCCACAACCGGGCGATCAGCGCCTTGGAGTTGCACGTGCTTCGCGGCCGGCCGTAGGCCGGCTTTGGCCAGCACGTCCCGCAGCCGCACACCAGTCCATTGCGCATTGCCGACCGCGCCGCGCTCCCATTGCACACCCGGCACCTTCGGACGATGGAACGCGCGCCCGTTGCCGCTACATTGGACGACGGCCGTGATCGTTACCCGTTCAAACTCTTTGAGATCCCTGAGTGTGAGTTCCAACGGATGTTCGATCAATCCCCCGACATGCAGCCGCCAATTGGCCTCGGCAATCAATTCGGGCGCGGGCGGACCGAAATGACTTCTTACGAAAAATCGATGATTAGGGGTCACATAGGACGTGAATTCGCGCACGGGCGTTTCCGCATCGTACGGTCGCATCACGCGTACGGTCTGCGGGCCGGTTTCCGGTGACGCTGTCTGCTGGGCCAGCGCCGGTCGCATCTGACGCCAGACCGCGAGTCCGCCGATCATAGCGGCCATCCGCTTGAACAGTGTTCGACGGGAGGATGACACGGACTCGCTCATGGATGCACTCCCGTTGCATGAGGATTGAGCTGGATCGTGACGGGCGGGGCGCCGGAGAAAGATTGATGCACCGTGCACCCGTGGGCGACCTTCAACAAGCGCTCTTTCATGTCCGGCGTGAGACGATGCGGCAACCGGATCGTCAATACCATCTTCCCCACGCGATGAGGTCCCTCGGCCATCTCCCACTCGGCATCCACCCCGAGGCCGTCACGGGAAATGTCATGCCGTGCGCAGAACTGCCCGACGAAGTAACCGACGCAGCTGGCGACCGAGCCGACAAAGAGTTCGACCGGACTCATCCCCGCATCGTGGCCGCCATCTTCTTCCGGCTGATCGGTCACCACACGATGCCGACCGCTGGTGACGTCGTATCTGGTGCCACCGTGATACGCGACCGTGAGTTTCATGTCATCCGCTCCTGCGTCCTTCGTGAATGGAGAGCGCGACAGGCGCGACTCGCCAAGATGAAACTTCCAACCCGTCACGCGTTTCTCGCACGTCTCGCGCACTAGTACGGCGTATCCGCCGGTTTGCCGCCCTTTGGCCAATCGTGCTGCTTGCCGGGGAAATCAGGACGCGGCTGGCTGTTCACATAGGCCGCCACATCGAAAGCCTCATCGTCGGTCAGTGTCCAGCCCCAGCCTCTCGGCATATTGGACTTGATGAACGGCGCCGCCACCGTGATACGAGCCATCCCTGCCGCAATACTGTAGGAATGCGGACCCCAGACCGGCGGTGCGGCCATCGTCCCTTGCCCCTCCGCTCCATGGCAGAACACACACTTCGTCGCGAACTGTTTTTTCCCGTTCACGGGATCGGGAATGTGGCTGGAGGTCAGACGTGGGATCCCGCGCCATGGCACCGCACTACCCGGTGGGAGGTTTTGCGACAACCACTCGATGTAGGCCACGACGGCCTGTAACTTGGAACTATCGGAGGGAAGAGCTTTCCCGTTCATGCTGCGCTCGAAACATTCATTGATGCGATCCGCCAGCGTCATCTGCCGATCCGCTCGCGCCCGGTATTCCGGATACAACCGGCTGATGCCCACAAACGACGCGGTGTTCGGATTCAGGCCGGCATCGAGATGACAATTCGTGCAATTCAGCCGATTGCCCACGTAGGGCCGCCCGTAGTCCTGTGTATCGACCACAATCTTGTAGCCTAAGCGAATCTGCTCGCCTCGTTGATCGCCGGGGATCAGCTCAGGCGATGGCGGCGCAAACACCATATCGGCGGACGTTAACCCGTCACCCCTATGGCCGGACTCAAGAGTCGAAACGACCTTCGGGGTTGGCGTGCATCCACCTTCACCGACCAGCAATCCAACCGCAATGACGCATGTCCAGAGATATAATCGCATTGCCTCCCCGCTAGCCCTTCTTCCCAGGGGCGATCGGACAGGTATTGATCCCGAATACAGTCCAGAGCGGGCAGAATCCAATGGCCCCGGTGACTAGGGCAATGGTCCCAACCACAAGCGCCACCCCGGTACCCACCGGCGGCAATCCCGCAAAAGCTCCGATTCCCAGGGCAATGACTCCAACAACGATTCGAATGGGTCGTTCCACCCCTCCAACATTGCATGCCATCACGACACCTCCCGGTTAAGCTCGCCACTCATCGACCACTTTGCACTCGTAGGAGTCAGGATCTGCTAAAAAGATTCGCTCATTCTCAAGGCCCCTGCTTCAATGTCCGCACATAGGCCAACACATCCCAGATTTCGTCGTCTGATAACGCCGTACTCCATGCCCCCATCGCCGTGTTGGGCTTGCCATCGTGAATTCGTTTGAAGAGACTGGCATCCAAACGGGTCTGAATGCCCGGTGAGGTCAGATCGGCCGGCTTTGGAACGAGGTGAATTCCCATCGCTCCTTTGCCATCGATCCCGTGACAGCGAATACAGGTATTGGAATAGATCTCTCGACCGATCACGGCATCAGAGTCCTTCCCCGGAGCCGGAAGATCTTTCAATCCGCCACCACCGAACCCGACCGAGACTATCCCGATCACACCGATGAATATGATTCCGACAACACGCATACCACCTCTTCTGTTTACAGGAAAACTAATGCGAGCGATGTGCCATCAGTGTGAAAGTCAGGTGAGAAAACTAATCAATGATCCCAGTAGGTTAGCTTCTATACCTGAAGGACAGATAGGCGCGTGACCTTCAAGTGGCGAGAAACACCCCAGGCCAGCTTTCACACACTGTCCCAGGATGCCCCAGTTCGAGGAAATCAACGAATGGTTGGGACGAGGGTGACGTGAGCCTTCATCGAGTTCGAAATCAGGCAATTGGCTTCAGCCTTTTCGATCAGCTCCTTAGCTTTGGCGGCATCCCCACCGGCATGAAGCGTAATCACCGGCTTTAGCGTGATGGCCGTGAATTGAAACTTGCCCTCGACCAATTCCAGCTTTCCTTCAGCCGCACTCTCGTAGGAGGCAAAGGCCAGACCGGCTCGCTCCGCCACCGACAAGAACGTGGTCATCAAACAGATATTGGCAGACGCGACGAATAGATCTTCAGGCGACCAGATGCCGTCATGCCCTTTGAATTCCGGCGGCGTCGCGACCGCCACATCGGGCTTGCCCGCGCAGGAAATCACTCCTTTGCGCTGTTCCGTCCATTTCACCGCCGTGTGATACAGATAGACTTTCGGTTTCGATTCCATACTTCCTCCTAGTCCCTGCTTTCAGCCATCAGCTATAAGCCATGAGCTCTCCGCTACGGCTTGATATAGGCCCATCCCTGTTCCTGCCGCTCCATCAACCGGACCATCGCCGGAACGGTATCCCCGACTTCCGGGATCAAATCCTCACGCACGAGCTTCATCGCTTTCATCGTATTCGAACAGGCGGTATACCGCACGCCATACTCCGCCTTCAAGTCCGCCAGATCCTGCCTGAATGCCGTCGCACCCTTTGCGAGCAACGTCAGACCGGCCCCGTGAACGACCAGTTCCAACTGAAGATGTTCGCGCCCCACCTCCTGGTAGAGGTGTCGGATATTGTTCAGCGCGCCCCGCTGAACTTTCTCGTCGCCCGAGTTCAGATGCATGACGACACGATGCGTTTGATCCACCGGGATCTGCTCGCCCAAACTATGCAGAGGCATGGCGTGAAACAATAACAGCACGCCGAACAGCCCGGTCAGGACGATGGACGATTTCCACATATCTCCCCCCGTCACTTGCGATATTAGGGTGAACCGCCTGCAACCAGTCGAATTAACTGTGTCCCCGCCCAGACAAAAAACACGCCGTACACCGATCCGAAAAACCAGGGAAAGCTGACGGCGCGATGGGCCCACCACTGCCGGTGTTGACGGAACGCCCAGTTCGGCAAGAATACCGGCGGCTCGTTCAGGGGATCTTGGATAGGCAGCCTCGTCTCATGGAGCTGGTAGAGGCCCATGATCAGCTTCTGCCGATCCCAGACGGGAGACTGTTCGATCCCGCGTAATCGCCACTCCCACAAGGCATTCTGACCTGACAATCGCCCAAGCACGATCGCCATCTGGAGACACATCAACACGCCAAACGCACAGAGGAGCGCAATCAACACGGTGAACGACAACGGCAGCAATCCCCGCGAGACGATCAGGCCGATCACCGCCACGAAAATGGAATGGGCCGTCAGATAGTCGGAGAGCATCGTGTGATAGTCGCGCACCCCGGAGGTCCAGAGCATCAGCAAGCGCTCATAGGTAGGATCAAGATCGGAGCGATCCGTCGCCGCACTCATCATGGCCTCCCGTCCGCCACATACAGCCGGACCCAATCACCGACCGCATGCGTGAGAGCCACCACGCAGAGCGCAATCACGAGGTGTTCACCGATGACTTTCCAGGGCGCGATTCCTTGCGTCCTTGCGATAACAAAGCTGAGCCCTGCCAACAAGAACAGGCCCCACATGACGCTGATGAGAATGGCCTGATCGAGCGGCGCCAGCAGAACCGGGACGGCAAAGGTGAGGGCGATGACGAACTTGGCCAGAAACGTGGCCAGGGTCGATTCCCAGATCTGACTGGCCGGACTATTGTTTTTTGATTCTTCCGACACATGGATGCCGAGCGCATCCGACATGGCGTCGGCGATCGCTATCGTCAGAATCCCGCCGATGACGATGGGGCGTGAATGTGTCCCTGAATTCAATCCGACCATCAAGCCCAGCGTAGTAATGACGCCCGACGTCAACCCGAAGCTCAGCCCGGTCTTCCAAGAGACTCTCATGACATGACAGCCATTCCTTCGATCATTTCATCTTCATCGCGGAAACGTCAGGATATAGGCCAGCACATCGCGCATCGCGTCATCCGACACAGTGGACTTCCACGCGTCCATCGCCGTATTCGTCCGGCCGTCATGGATGCTTCGGAGTAACCGTGAATCGGATTTCACCAGGACCTGGCTCGACGTCAGATCCGCCACCGGTGGATCGAACTGCGTCGCGCCATCCCCTCTCCCCTGCGAGCCATGGCAGGCCAGGCAGTATTTCTCATAGACCTGCTTCCCACGATAGAGATTCACCTCGCCTGCCGCAAATCCTGGGATAGTCATCGCCAGCCACCAGCCGATCACGGCGACCACGATCATCCGCATACGGAAATCCGTCATGATCTTCTTATCCCCCACTTCTGATAGCCTGCCACTCATCTACCGATTGCACTCCGGCTGATGGCGCACACAGCTGTGGAGCCACGACGTGACCTGCGTGAGTATGGTCGCGGTTGCCTGATTCGCCGCCAACACCCCCCCGTAAGCATCCTCGCTCGGAGCCTGGGCCACCGCTTCGAAGGTCTTCGTGCTCGCGACCCGAGACTCCTTGAGATCCACGAGCTGGCTACGGAGCGTGATCCGCACGCGGCTCGGCCGTTGCAGAAACTCCTGCTGGACAGCGACCCCCGCCACATCCAACCGATAGTCTCCGCGAATGGAACTCGGCAAGGCGACGACCGTGCGCCAGTCACCGGTTCGACCGGCCGACTGCACCAGCAAAGGCGCAAACAGACGCGCGGGACTCTCGGCCCATTGATTCGTGGCGTAGTATTCCAACTCGAACTGCCGCGTGACATAGACCATCCGCTGCGTCTCGAACCCGGGCTCCGCCTGTGGCAGGCTTATCAACAAAACCGGCCCATCCACTGGAACGGGACGCCCTTCATCAAACCCTCCGTCCGCGCTCAATTGAAAGGTATGAACCGGAAGGGCATCGCCCCGAGGCGAGAAACAGCCCGATGCCGTCAATAACAGCATCATCAACACCATTCGTCCAAACCACGATTTCATCCGTGCCTCCCTATTCGCCGGGTCCGCGGCGCGGCGCCTGCTTCCCGAACACCAGCGCGTTCGGCTCCCGCTCAAGATCACGCACCACGCGATTGAGGGTTCCGGTCAATTGCCGCAGTTCACTCACCAACAGACTCGATTCTGGCAAGGTCTGGCGTGAGAACTGCTCCACTTCCGGCTTCGTCTCATGGACCAACGTCCCGACGGCCTTGCTCGTCACCGCCAACTCGTCGGTCAGTCGCTGGAGCGATGAGGCACTCTTGTTGATCCGCCCGAGCAGTAACGGCACCTGCTCGTTGAGCGACAGGGTCATCTTGGCGAGATTGTCCGCACTCTGCTCCGCGCCGGACAGCCCGCGATCCAGTTGATCCTTGTGCGCGGCGATCGTCTGCGCCACCTCGGACAGGTCTTTGAGTGTCTGCTTCAACCGGACCCGGTTCTCCTCATCCACCACTTCCGACGCCCCCTTCACCAACACATCAAGATCGGTGAGCAGTTTGGCCAGTCCTTTTTCAGATAAGAGCCGCGACATCCCCTCGTCGAGACGGAAGAACAAAGATGGCCCTGTCTTGATCACCGGATATTCCTGCCCCGGCTCGGCCTGCAGCGGAGGGGCATCGCGGCTGCCGCCGGTCAAGTTGATCGTGGCCAGTCCTGTGAGTCCCTGCGTTTCAAGAACGGCGATGGTATCCGTCTTGATCGGCGTCCCGCGCGCGATATCCAACGTCAACAGCACCTCTTCTGGATTGCTCTGGTTCAAGGTGATGGCCTTCACCCGCCCCACGTCCACCCCGCGATACTTGACCGTGGAATCCACGCTCAACCCTGCGACGGACTCCCGCATAAACGCTTCGTATCGGTCATTCACGCCGCGGTAGTCTGTCTTGCCCAGCCAGAACATGCCGATCACCATCGCCGCGCCGAGGACGACGACAAAGGAGCCCACGAGAAAATAATTCACCTTCGGTTCCATGACACCCTCATTCTACTCGCTTCCGGATCTCCTGAACGCGTCACGTGCGACGCCCTTGTTGATTCCAGGCCGCCTGCTCCTGCGCCGCGCGCCCCCGCGGGCCCTGGAAATATTCACGAATGACAGGGTCGTCGGACTGTGACAACTCCTGCATCGTCCCGACGCCGAGAACCTTTCCGTTGCCCAAGACCGCCACCCGATCGGCGATGCGCCACAGCGAATCCAGATCATGCGTCACCATGACCACCGTCAGTCCCAACAAGCGCTTCAGAGAGAGCACCAGATCATCGAATCCCGCGGCGATGATCGGATCCAGACCCGCCGTCGGCTCATCGAGGAACAACAATTCAGGATCCATCACGATCGCCCGGGCCAGCGCCGCCCGCCGCCGCATCCCGCCGCTCAGTTCGCTGGGAAACTTGGTGGCGCTGTCCGGCGGCAATCCCACCATCGCAATCTTCACGGCCACAATCTCACGGATCAGTTGCGGGCTCAGGCCCGTAAATTCCCGCAGCGGCACCGCGACATTTTCCGCCAGTGTGAACGAACTGAACAACGCCCCTTGCTGGAACATCACCCCAAACCGCCGATGGATCTGGCGACCGTCGTATTCTTCCAGCGCCCGACTGTCTAAGCCGAACAGGCGGATCGACCCGGACGAGGGCGTGAGCAGCCCGACGATTTCACGCAACAGCGTCGATTTCCCGCACCCGTTGCCGCCCGCAATCGCAAAGACTTCGCCGCGCCGGACCGAAAGGCTCACATCCGCGTGCACCACGGCCTGGCCGAACCGAGTCGCCACATGACTGACCTCGATAATCGGCGCGCTGATGTCGTCGGAACCGGCCCGTGACTCGGCGCCACTCAGTCCCCTAGTTCCCATCTTCGCTATACTCCCGCGCCAGCGAGAACGGCGGGGAAAGCGCGCCAAAAGCGACATGGGAGACCAGATCCATCAGTCCCGCGACTCACGCCTGTCCCGCCTGTCTCGCGCATCACAAATCCCACCAGTTCAGCAAAATACTACAAATCGCGTCGAACACAATGACCAGGAAAATGCTCTGCACCACACTGATGGTCGTATGACGGCCGACATCGTCCACCCCGCCGCGAATCTGGAATCCCTGGTAGCATCCGACCAGCGCAATGATGATGGCGAAGAAAGGCGCCTTGGCGATTCCGATGAAAAAGTGCCGGACTGCGACCGCGTCTTCAAAGCGCGAAACAAACTCCGTAAAGCCGACATTCAACTGGCTCGAAGCGATCAACATTCCCCCAAAGACTCCGAGCACATCCGCGTATACCGTCAGCAACGGCAAGGCGACGACTAACGCCAGCGCCCGCGGAAGGACGAGCAGCGCCATCGGCGAGATGCCCAGCGTCCGCACGGCATCCAGCTCTTCCGTCACCTTCATGGTGCCGATCTCGGCCGCATAGGCCGATCCCGACCGGCCTGCAATGAGAATGGCCACGATCAAGGGTGAGATCTCACGAAGCAACGAGATGCCCACCAGATCGACGATGAAAATGTTCGTCCCGAACTTTCGTAGCTGCTCGGCGCCCTGATAGGCGATTACCACGCCGATGAGAAACGTCAGCAAGCCCGTGATGGGCAAGGCATTCACCCCGTCGATTTGCAGCATCCGTAAGAGAGAACGCCAACGCAGCGACCCCGGTTGGCGCAGCACGCGCAGAAAAGCGACGGTGCTCTCGCCAAGAAAGGCGAGACCGCGCCTACCGGACTCCAGTTCATGCCACGCGACCCGTCCCACTCGCTCGATCCATCCCCCTTGCCCCCTTTGCCCCCCTTGCGCCGGGACCACCCCGAACGCGTTCGCCGACTGCGTCTCGACCATGTGGAGCAACGCGGCGAATTGCGCTGGCAGGCCTTGGAGCGACGCCGTTCGTCCACCCCGACCGGCCGCACGGAGACTCTGGCACAAGAGCACCGCCCCGCCTGTGTCCATCGTGGTAATCTCGCTCGCGTCGTAGATCACGCCGCCCCTCTCGGGCCAGCCGAGCGCGCCGGCTTGGCATTCGAGGTCGGCGACATTCGGCAGAACCCACCGGCCGCGGCAATACATCACATGGTCCACGCGCTCAATCGAAGCCTGCCGTTCCATCGTCATGTTCTCGTCACACCTCGCATCAACCAGCGCTGCCGTCCGGCGCATCCCCCGCGCCGCACATCCTTCGTACAGATCAGTGCGTATCCATAATCGCTCTCAGCTCACTCCCGCTAATGACTTCCCGTTCCAGCAGGACCCGCGCGCCTTCGGTCAAGGCGGCTTTGCGTTGTTCGAGTAGCCGCTTCACCCGCTCATACTGTTCGTCGATGATCCGCCGCACTTCACAATCGATTTCCCGGGCCGTCTCCTCGGAATAATCCCCTTTTTCCGACGCCACCGGAATCTGGACGAACTGCGGCTGCCGTTCCCGTTCCAGCGTAATAGTACCCAGCTTCTCGCTCATTCCGTAGGCCTTCACCATGCTCTTGGCAATGTCCGTCGTTTTAACCAGATCGTTCTGCGCGCCGGTGGAGGCCTCGCCGAAGATCATTTCCTCGGCAATGCGTCCCCCTAGGAGCACCGCAATCTTGTTCTCCAGCTCGGACTTCGTCATCAGAAACCGGTCCTCGGTGGGCAATTGCAGTGTGTAGCCAAGCGCCGCCACGCCGCGAGGAATGATCGAGATTTTCTGTACCTGATCCGAGCCCGGCAACGAGATCGCCACCAGCGCGTGACCGGTCTCATGATAGGCCACCCGTTCTTTCTCCATCTTATTGAGGACCCGATTCTTCTTTTCCAACCCAGCAATCACCCGTTCCACCGCTTCCTGCAATTCCGAGATCCCCACCAGGTCTTTGCCGCGCCGCACCGCCAGCAACGCCGCCTCATTGATGATATTGGCCAGATCGGCGCCGGAAAATCCGGGCGTCATTGCCGCGATGTTCTCGAGATCCGCATCAGGACCCAGCGGCACGTGCTTGGCATGGACTCGAAGGATAGCGAGGCGCCCGATCTTGTCCGGACGGTCCACCACGACGTGGCGATCGAACCGGCCTGCGCGCAAGAGCGCCGGATCGAGAATTTCCGGACGGTTGGTCGCTGCCATCAAGATGACACCGATGCGGGGATCGAACCCGTCCATCTCAACCAGCAATTGATTGAGCGTCTGCTCACGTTCTTCATGGGCCATCGGTCCCATGCCCCGCGCTTTCCCCAGTGCATCCAGTTCATCGATGAAGATAATGCATGGCGCCTTCAGCTTCGCCTGTTCGAAGAGATCGCGCACGCGCGCCGCGCCCACCCCCACAAACATTTCCACAAACTCCGACCCGCTGATGCTGAAGAACGTCACCCCGGCCTCTCCCGCGACGGCGCGCGCCAGCAACGTTTTACCGGTCCCAGGCGGGCCGACCAATAAGATGCCTTTGGGGATCTTGCCCCCCAGCCGGGTGAACTTCTCCGGCGTCTTGAGAAACTCGATCACCTCGCGGAGTTCCTCCTTCGCTTCGTCCACTCCGGCGACATCGGCAAAAGTGATCTTGATATCGGTCTCGGCGTAAATCTTCGCCTTGGACTGGCCGACCTGCATAAAGCCACCCTGGGCCTGCCCCAGCCGGCGAATGAAGAAATACCAGATGGCCCCGAAGATGGCGACCGGCAGAACCCACGACATCACATCGCGCCAGAAGGTCGTCTCGATCACCCCGACGAACTTCACGCCGTGCTGATTTAACTCCCGGACGAGATCCTGATCTTCCACCCGAATGGTCGAAAACAGCTTCGGCTCTTTAGCCTCGCCCTCCGGCTTGAGCGTCCCCGTCAAGGTGTGGCTGCCGACCGCCACCTCGGCGACTTTGCCGGCCATCACAAGCTGCCTGAATTCGCTATAGGGCAGCTCTTCAATCTTCTGGAGGACATGAATCAAGTCGTGCACGAGAATCACCGCCCAGATGGCGAGAAAGACGTACCAGATGGAAAACGAGATTTTCTTATTCATCGCCGGCCTCCTGGCCATGTCCAATTGCGAATCTCCGGCAGGTCTTCGCCATGCTCAGTGATGTATTGCTTATGTTCGATCAATTTGTCACGCATCGCCTGCCTCACATAATCGGCGCGCGACCCGTGCAACGGCACCCGGTCGATGACGTCCCCGACCAGATGAAAGCGGTCCAGGTCGTTCATCACCACCATGTCGAACGGGGTACTCGTCGTGCCTTCTTCCTTGTAGCCCCGCACATGCAGATTCCCATGATTGGTTCGCCGATACGTGAGCCGATGGATCAACCAGGGATAGCCGTGAAACGCGAAGATGATCGGCTTGTCCACGGTGAAGAGCGCATCGAACTCCTTGTCGCTCAGTCCATTGGGGTGCTCCCTGGTCGGTTGCAGTTTCATGAGATCCACCACGTTGACGACCCTCACCCTCAATTCCGGCAGGTGCTCGTGCAGCAAGGCGACCGCCGCCAGCGTTTCCATCGTCGGCACATCCCCGCAACAGGCCATGACCACGTCGGGCTCGCTCTCCCGGTCGTTGCTCGCCCAATCCCAGATTCCGATGCCGGCCGTGCAATGTTTGAGCGCGGCGTCCATGTCGAGCCACTGCGGCGCGGACTGCTTGCCGGCAACGATCACATTCACATGGTTGCGGCTGCGCAGGCAATGGTCCGTGACGGACAACAAGGTATTGGCATCGGGCGGAAGAAAGACCCGGATCACCTCGGCCTTCTTATTGACGACGTGATCGATGAAGCCGGGATCCTGATGGCTGAACCCGTTATGGTCCTGCCGCCAGACGTGGGACGACAGCAGATAATTGAGCGACGCGATCGGCCGCCGCCAGGGGATGTGGCGGCACACCTTCAACCACTTGGCATGTTGGTTGAACATCGAGTCGATAATATGGATGAACGCTTCATAGCAGGAGAAGAATCCATGCCGGCCGGTGAGAAGATACCCCTCCAGCCACCCTTGGCACTGGTGCTCGCTGAGCATTTCCATCACCCGACCGTCCGGTGCCAGGTGATCGTCGTATGGATAGCGATCCGCCATCCAGGCGCGATTGGTCACCTCCAGGACATCCTGCCAGCGATTCGAGTTGTTCTCATCCGGGCTGAAGAGGCGAAAGTTGCGGCTGTCCATATTGAGCTTCATCGTGTCACGCAAAAACTGTCCCATGAGGCGGGTAGACTCCGCCTCGACCCCGCCCGGCTTGGTCACCCTGACGGCGTACGTGCGGAAATCCGGCAGGCGCAAATCCTTGAGGAGGAGCCCGCCGTTGGTCTGGGGATTGGCGCTCATGCGGCGCGACTTCTTCGGTGCAAGCTCGGCCAGTTCAGGCTTGAGTCGTCCGGCCTTGTCGAACAATTCCCTCGGCTTGTAGCTCTTCATCCACTTTTCGAGGATGGTGATGTGCCCGGGCTTATCCATTTCGCCCATGGGCACCTGGTGAGAACGCCAGTAATCCTCCGCTCGCTTGCCGTCGATCGACTTGGGACAAGTCCAGCCTTTCGGCGAGCGCAGAACGATCATCGGCCATCGCGGACGGCCCATGAATCCTTTCGTGCGGGCTGCGCGTTGAATCTTCTTGATCTCCGCAACGACGGTGTCCAACGTGGCCGCCATGAGTTGATGCATCGTGCGGGGATCGCGCCCTTCGACGAAATACGGCTTGTAGCCGTAGCCGCGAAACAGTTGATCCAGTTCCTCATGACTGATACGGGCCAGGACGGTGGGATTCGCGATCTTGTACCCGTTCAAGTGGAGAATGGGCAGTACCGCACCGTCAGTGACGGGATTCAGAAATTTATTGGAATGCCAGCTCGTCGCGAGCGGACCGGTTTCCGCTTCGCCGTCGCCGACCACGCAGGCCACGATCAGATCGGGATTGTCGAAGGCGGCCCCATAGGCATGCGACAAGGAATACCCTAACTCGCCGCCTTCATGGATGGAGCCCGGTGTTTCCGGAGCCACGTGACTCGGAATACCGCCGGGAAACGAAAACTGCTTAAAGAGCCGCTTCATCCCCGCTTCGTCCTGCGAGATGTTCGGATAGACCTCGCTGTAGGTGCCTTCGAGATACGCATTCGCTACAAGCCCCGGACCGCCGTGCCCCGGACCGGTGATATTGATCATGTCCAGGTCGTGCTGCGTGATCACCCGGTTCAGATGCATATAGATGAAGTTGAGTCCCGGCGTGGTTCCCCAGTGCCCCAGCAACCGCGGCTTGATATGGGCTCGTCTCAGCGGCTTCTTCAGAAGCGGGTTATCGTAGAGATAGATCTGGCCGACGGAGAGGTAGTTCGCCGCCCGCCAATAGGCGTCCATCTTCTTGAGCAGGTCCGGTGTGAGCGGTTTCTTCTTTGTCAGCGGCATCGTCTTCTCAACGCTCCTATTTTGTCTTAGCCAGTACAGAACGCACGGATTGCGCAATTTCACGCTCTTCGTCCGTATGGATGACGCGAACGGTCACCCGGCCACCCTCTGTCGAAATCACGGCGTCATTCATCTCGTTGAGCCGATCATCAATCGTGATGCCGAGAAACCCCAAGCCCTCGCAGACCCTGGCGCGGATGACCGGCGAGTGCTCGCCGATTCCGGCACTGAACACCAGGGTATCCACCCCGCCTAACGCGGCGGCCAACGCGCCGATGGCTTTCTTCGCTTGATAACAAAACAGCGCGACCGCTTCGGCCGCCCGCGGGTCTTGCTCCTCCAGGGCGAGCAAATCGCGTATATCAGCACTGCTCTCCGACAGGCCGAGCAGGCCGGACTCTGAATTGACCATCTTGTGGAACTGCTCCACGGTCAGGCCTTCCGTTCGCGTGAGATAGGAAATCAATCCCGGATCGAGATCGCCCGAGCGCCGGCTCATGGGCAGACCCGATGCCGGCGTGAACCCCATGGTCGTTTCAATACTCTTCCCGCCCGTCACCGCCGCCAGGCTGGCCCCGTTTCCCAAATGCGCGAGAATGACCCGCCCCTCAGCCTCCCCCTGCTTGCCGATTCCGGCCAACTCCTTCATCAGAAATGCATAGGACAAGCCGTGAAATCCGTACCGTTGGATGCCCATCTTGTCATATTTTCTGGGGATCGCCAGCAGGCGAGCCACGCGCGGCATGTCGCGATGAAAGGCCGTGTCGAAACAGGCGATGTGAGGCACCCCTGGATAACGCCGGCTGAACACTTCCACAAGGCCGATCTCTGCCGGCATGTGTTCCGGATCATAGGGGCTGATTCGCTGCAATTCAGCCATCACTGCCGGAGTTACCGGTTCAGGCCGGCTGTATTTCATACCGCCATGGACAATGCGATGCCCCACGGCCACCAGAGCGGCGGGACCGACTCGTTGTTCAATCAAATCCAGCAGCGGCCCGACACAGGCCGCATGATCGTCTCCCTGAATCGCGACTTGCTCTGTCCGGCGGCTCATGACATCCGTCATCGACAACCGGGTGCCGAGCAACCCGATGCGTTCGACCTGGCCTTCCATGAGACGACGCAGCTGCGGCTTGGCCTCAAACAGCGCAAACTTGATACTGGACGAACCGGCATTGATCGCCAGGATGCCGGGACCTGGATGAGGCAATGCCGACATTAGGCTCTCCTCTGAAGTGAGGCAGGCAAAGCCGAACAATCATGATCCAGCAAGTCTCCGATGCGCTCGACCGTCGCGTCCGGCGACGGATACCGGCCAGGCAGCTGCTGATCCAACGCATAGTGCCCCTGACGAGGAAGCACCGTCGTCACACGTGATCCCCAGATTTTTTTCACCGCGGCAAGAATGCGCAGCTTGTCGTCGATCAGCACATACTGCTGAGCCGGATACCGGTTCGCCACATCCTGTAACTCCTGTTCCTTGTGCACATAGATCAACACATTCCCACCGACGGCCTCAAACAACCCCGACCGCTCGACCTTTCTCGGCTGAAACACCACATCACCATCGGAAAGGATGACGACCTTGCCCCACCGCTTGGCATGTTCCACGACGGCGAGCGCCTTCGGGTACAACCGATCGGCAAACGGGTAATGAATCAGAAAGCGTGAGACCGTTAACAGATGGGGGTCGTGGGGATACTCGATGCGGTATTGTTGCAGAGCACCCAGATAGTCTGCATAGCCCAGCTTGGCCCGCAACTGTTCGAAGATGATCCAATAACGTTGCTGCCGCTCGTGCCCGACTTCCTGATCGAGGTAATCCGCGAGATCTTTCGTGACCCGATCGTTGTCCAGCAGCGTGTTATCGACATCAAACAGAAACACCAGGCCTGATGACGACATAAGAAACTCCCTCTCAGGCGAACCAACCCGCTATCGTGAATCTATCGTCCTTCCAAACTATCAGCCATGACAAAACTCCGCTTGGTGGAAGAGTGCAAGCAGAAGACCTGCATGGCTGACAAGAGCAAGTATGCGTCTCGGCAGTCAATTTCAGCAGTTGCCGGAGCCCGTTGCAGATCGAACGCGCTCAACAGAGGAGCCTCTCCCCAGCACTCTCTGACGAGATGTGGCGAAACGCACCAGTATCCAAATAATGAACCTTCCGCTCGAACGGCGCAACGGAGGCCGCTTCCTTTTCAGGATTCGGCTTTCAGGGAGCACTCACGGGAGCAGCAGAGCGCCGCTGCACATGGTAGTACAGCAACGGAATGACGATGAGCGTGAGCAATGTCGACGCCCCCACGCCGAACAGTAACGACACGGCTAATCCTTGGAAGATGGGGTCGAGGATAATCACGAACGCGCCGACCATCAGCGCGGCGGCCGTCAGCAAAATAGGTCTGGTGCGAATCGCACCGGCCGTGATGACGGCTTCCAGCAACGGCACACCCGCCCGTTCCTGTAACTGGATAAAGTCCACCAGTAAAATAGAGTTCCGCACGATGATACCGGACAACGCAATAAAGCCGATCATGGACGTCGCCGTGAAATATGAGCCGGTCAGCCAGTGCCCCGGAAGAATCCCGATGAGCGTGAGCGGGATCGGCGCCATGATGATGACCGGCGTCAGAAACGATTGGAACTGCCCGACGATCAACAGATAGATCAGGAGCATCGCGACCGCAAAGGCGATCCCCATGTCGCGAAACGTTTCATAGGTGATCTGCCATTCCCCGTCCCACTTCATGCTCAATTGGTCTTCCGACCAGGGTTGTGACGCATAGTACTGCTCCAGTTGATACCCTTCTGCCGGCCGATAGGCTTCCAGCTTCTTTCCGACACCGAGCACGCCATAGACCGGGCTTTCGGCCTTTTCTGCGCCTGGCCCGCCCACGTCGGCGACGACATAGACCACCGGCTTCTGATTCTTATGATAGATCGCCTTCTCTTGGATCGTCTGCTCCACGGTCAGGAGCTCGGAGAGTTGCACCATCCCGCCGGTATGCGTGCGCAAGCCGATCTCCCCGATATGCTCAAGGCCGGTCCGCTCAGCCAGCGGCAAACGCAGCACGATTTGCACCGGACTCTTTTCCTGGGGGATGTGGACCAATCCGATCTTCGTGCCCTCCAGCGCCATCCGCAGCGTGTGCACGATTTCCTCGGACGGAATACCGGCCAGTGCCGCTTTCGCCCGATCGACGGTAAACAGGTACTTCACCTGATCGGCTTCAATATAGTCGTCCACGTCGACCACTCCGGTCGTGGATTCCATCAACGCCCGGATCTCCCGCGCGACAGCGAGTTGCCGGCCGTAATCAGGTCCGTATATTTCAGCCACCAGCACCGATTGCACGGGAGGCCCCGGCGGCACCTCCACCACTTTCACGTTCGCATTGAACTGCCGGGCAATGTCCTGCAAGGCAGGGCGAATCCGCTGGGCCACCTCATGGCTCTGCGCCTTCCGCGCATCCTTGGCCACGAGATTGATCTGCATATCGGCCTCATGCGGCTGTTCCCGCAGATAATAGTGGCGGACCAGTCCATTAAAGTTGAACGGCGACGCCGTGCCCACATACGCCTGATAGTCGCGGACCTCCGGAACCGTACGCACATACTGCGACAGCGCTTTGGTCACGCGCGCCGTTTCTTCCAACGTGGTGCCTTCCGGCATGTCGATCACCAATTGGATCTCACTCTTGTTGTCGAACGGCAGCATTTTCACCACGACATGGCGGGTCGAAAACAGCATCACGGCCCCGCCCAACATGAGCGCGACGAGACCCAGAAAGGCGGCTGCGAGGAGCGGATGAGCCAGCAGCGGTGACAGCGCTCGACGATAACAGCGGGCGATCACACCCTGCTCGTCCGCTTCATGATCGATTCCTTTCACGACGGCGCCCGGCCGATAGCAGGTCTGGCAGAACCAGGGAATGACGATGAACGCGACGAGCAGCGAAAAGAACATGGCAATGGAGGCATTCACCGGAATCGGCCGCATGTAGGGCCCCATCAATCCGGACACGAACGCCATCGGAAGCAACGCGGCAATCACGGTGAACGTAGCCAGGATCGTGGGATTGCCGACTTCGTCGACCGCATAGATCGACGCTTCCTGGTGAGGCTTCAGGCGCAGCGTCAAATGACGATAGGTGTTCTCGACCACCACGATCGCGTCGTCCACCAGAATCCCGATGGAGAAGATCAACGCAAAGAGCGTGACTCGATTGATCGTGTAGCCGATGAGCATCGACGTAAACAGCGTCAAGGCCAGCGTCAAGGGAATCGCCAGCGACACGACGAGAGCCGGGCGAAGCCCCAGCGTCAGTCCGAGAAACGCCACCACCGCGGCCACCGCAATGAAGAGATGCCAGAGCAATTCGTTGGCCTTTTCGCGAGCGGTGTCCCCGTAGTCGCGCGTCACCGTCACGCGCACGTCCGCCGGGATCGTTCTCCCCTTCATGTCCTCCACCTTACGAATGACGCTCTCGGCCACGCTTACGGCATTCATCCCGCCCTGCTTGGCGATCGCCACGGTCACGGCGGGCTCCTCGTCCTGATCACGCGCCCCGAACCAGACGTACTGCTTCGCCTCGTTCGGACCATCGGTGACGTCTGCCACCTGCCGGAGATACACCGGGCGCTGCTCATTCACGCCGACCACTAACGCGTCCAAGTCCTCACGGGATCGAATGAACCGCCCCGTTTCCACCAGAAAGCTCTGATTGCGGCTGTCGAACCGGCCCGTCGGCAAGGCCCGATTCTCGCCGCGAATCACGCCGGCCACCTGCAACGGGGTCAGACCATAGGCCTTCAATCGCGTGGGATCGATCTGCACGCGCAATTCGCGCAACCGTCCCCCGACGATGAAGCCGCCGGAGGTCCCGGGAACCTTCTTCGTCTCCTCCAACACCTGTTCAGCCAACTGATGCAGGTCAAACTCACCGTACCGCTGACTCGACAGCGTCACGGTCACAATCGGCACGTCGTTGACGTCTTTGGGTTTGACAAGAAACGGCTCGGCTCCCGGCGGCAGAAGATCCTGGTTCGACATCAGCTTGTCGTAGAGATCGACCAGACTCTGCTCCATCGGCTGGCCGACATAGAAGCGCACGATGATCAACGCGCCGCCGGGCCGCGAGATCGAATAGACATACTCCACGCCTTTGATCTCAGAGAGTTTGCGCTCGAAGGGCTTGGTCAGTTGTTCTTCGACGATCTTGGCGGAGGCGCCGGGAAAGGGCAACCACACGTCGGCCATTGGGACGACGATCTGCGGTTCTTCTTCGCGAGGGGTGACGATGATGGCAAACAGGCCCAGCAACAATGCCGCCAGCATAATCAGCGGCGTCAACTTGCTCCCGATAAACAGCGCGGCAATTCGACCGCTGAGCCCTGGGCGATACTGATCCATAGCGCGCGGTTAGGGCGTCGCCGGGGCGGCAACGGCGTCGAGGATCTGCACGGGCGCACCGTCGATGCCCCGGCTGCCATCCGTCAACACCCGTTCGCCCAGGTTCACGCCGGAAAGAATTTCCAGTTGCTGATCAAACCGTCGTCCGGCCTTAATCCACCGGAGCCTGGCGATCCGGTCGGCCCCGACGACATAGACACTCGTCAGTTCCCCGCGTTCGACCACAGAAGACGCCGGAATCAGGATTGTGCGACTGGTCCCTTTGTCCAACTGAAAGCGGCCGAACATCCCGGTTTTCAACCCCGGGGTCTTGGGAAGGTCGACTTTCACCATGAAGGTGTGGGTTTGGGGATCGCCGGCCGGCAGGATCTGACTCACCACTCCGTTCAGAACCTGAGTCTCCAGCGCATCGATGAGTACAGCAATCTTGTCTCCCCGAGTAATCGATTTGAGATCACCTTCCGCCACCGTCGCCTCCAGTCGGAGTTGGAGCGGATCTTCCATCTTCAGCAAGGGTTGACCGGGCGAGGCCAGCTCCCCTGCCTCCACTTTCTTTTCGGTGATGACCCCGTCGAAGGGTGCCTTCACGACGGTATAACTCAGCTGCGCGAGCACTGACTTGCGATTCGCCTCCGCAACCTTGAACGATCGGGTGGCATTCTCCATTTCCTGCTTCGACACCGCGTCCTGACCATAGAGCATCTTCATGCGATCCAACTGGGCCTTGGCATTCTCAACTTCCGCCGAGGCGCGCGCCAGATCGGCTTGTACGTCGCGGCTGTCGAGCTGAATGAGCATCTGCCCCTTTGAAACACGCGTGCCTTCTCTCACCAGCAAGGTATCGATCGTGCCTTGGATGCGGCTGGACAGCGTGGCCTGAAAGATCGGCATGATTTGACCGGTCACCTCGACACGGACAGGAACCTGAGCGGGCTTGATCTCAACGACGGCGACCTGAATGGCTGCCGGCGATGCGGCAGCAACCACCGCGGTGGCCGGTTCCTCTTTGGAGCTACATCCTGCCGCCAGGAGGACAGTCGCAAGAATCCATCGTATGCCCGTCATAACCATTGGTCCTTGTGCCGCGGTCCCGCGCAAATACAACCACGTGTGTCGTTCATCTTTAGGTGACGGCAGAACACGATCCAACCTTAACCGAAGCCCTGCTTGTTCGCACCAGCCTGGCTACTCTTGCACGCCCAGCTTCCTCAGAAGGGCCATCATCGGGCACCAGCCCGTAAATGCCGACTGGATCAAGTTCGCCGCAACAAAGGCGGCAAAGTAATTCCAGTACGGATGAACCGTCGCCCCCAGGACAATGGCCAGCAAGACAAACACCCCGGCAATCAATCGCAGCAGCTCGTTGAGTTTCATAGGTCCCTCCTTTCCTCTTGCCTGTGTGAGTCCGCCCACAGGCAAAGGATTCGCCCGACCCGATCACGGCGTTTTCTTGAGGCTGAGCATATAGCTCGTCAGCTCATTCAGTTGGGGATCGCTGAGCGGAAACTTCGGCATGAACGACCCGGGCGATACCGATTGGGGATCCTTGAAATGCTTCAGATGCCATTCACGTTCCGGCCTCTTATCGCCGACGAAGGACAAGTCCGGCCCGATCGCGCCCCCTTCACCGTGAATGCGATGGCAGCCGACGCACCCGAATTGATAAAACAGGGCGCGCCCTTTCGCAATGGCCGGATCGACTCGCGGGACGGCGTAGAGATTCTTGAGGGAAAGGCCCAACAGGGAAAACACCACGACGAGAAACACCGCCCCCGCTGCCAGCGCCGCCGGCCGCTTGATCGGATTCCGCACCGGGTTCCTGTCGATGAAGGGCCAGAACAGCATGCCGAGGACGACGAGCATCGGCAGCACCCAAGTCGCCAGCGGCTCCAGCGGCCCATGGACGTACTTCAGCAACTCGTAATAGAAGAGGAAATACCACTCCGGCACCGGCACAAAACTCGTGTCGGACGGATTCGCTTTGTCGGTCAGCGGGAACGGCACCAGCAGGGCCAGACTCGATATGACCGTGAACACCCCCAGCATCACGACGGCATCCATATAGACCTGCCGCGGATAGAACGTCTCGCTACCCAGTGACGCCCGCTCATCGGTCCAGGGACCGGCCGGCCCCACACGCCGCAGAATGAAGAGATGGGCGGCGATCAAGCCGATCAGGAGCGCCGGCAGAAAGAGCACGTGGACGGCAAAGAACCGGGACAGCGTGAGCGCCCCCAGCACTTCCCCGCCTCGCATGACCCGCATCAAGAACTCTCCGACCACCGGTACGGTGCCCACCATATTGAGGCCGATCTGCGTCGCCCAGTAGGCCGTCTGATCCCATGGGAGCAGATAGCCGGTGAAGGCGAAGGCCATCACAATGAGAAAGAGCACCACGCCCACCATCCACATCACTTCGCGCGGCGGTTTGTACGCCCCGTACAGAAACGCCTGGAGCATATGGAGCCCGATCGCCACGACCATGGCGGAGGCCCCCCAGTGGTGGAGGCCGCGCACGAACGCGCCGAACGTGACTTGTTCTTCAATGAACTGAATACTGTCGTAGGCATGATCGGGCGTCGGCGCATAGTAGACAGCGAGGAACATGCCGGTGACCGCTTGCAGCAGGAAGAGAAACAGCGTGGCCGAGCCGAAGACATAAATCCAGCTGGCGCCGCCCGGGATGGGCTCGTCTAGAAGAGTCCGTTCAACCGGCTTCAGATTGAGCCGGCTATCGAGCCAGGTATAGATTCGAGAAGCCATGTCACCTTCCTGTTTCTTCGTTCGCGAGCGGAGCGCGACAAGCCAGACTCGCGAGAAAAGCATCCGCTACGTTTCACCCAATTCGCTCGAGCCCGCCGTTCCGGCGCAATTAGAGTTCCACGACGTCCCGGGTTCCGGGCTTGAATTCCTTGAAGACCACAAGGAGACGGCCGTTCTCGACCTTGGAGGGCAAGAGATCCAGCGGACGCGGCGCAGGCCCTGCCACCACCTTGCCTTCGATGTCGAACACGCTGCCGTGGCAGGGACACTTGAACTGCTTCTCCTCGCCATCCCAACGATAGCCGCAGCCGAGATGGGTGCACATCGGAGAGAATACTCTGACCTGTCCGTCCGGTTGCTTGACAGCCCAGACCGCCTTCTGTGATTGGCTCTTCAAATACCCGTCCTGAATCGTCGTGACATGATCGAGTTGTTTGGGATCGCCGAGCGACACGTCTTCCAGACTGCCGACATCCACCCAGGGGCGCGCCCTCCGCTTCAAGGCCGGAGAAATGACATAGCCGGCCAGCGGAATCGCCAGCCCGAGCCCGATCAGACCGGCCGCCACCTTTGTGACCCAGCCGAAAAATGTCCGCCGCGTCCCGACAGGTGTATGGGCCCCTCCCGCTTCACCGCCCCCCTGGTGCTCGCTCACAATAGTCCTCCCTTGATCTTCCAGAGATTATGGCCGATGAGGATCACCGCGACCGCCCAGGCGACGACAGCAAACGCTCTGGTTAAGCACTTGGGGGAGAGGGCGCGACTCACCTGTCTCCCTGCCAACATTCCGATAATGGCTCCGACGATCAAGACCGAGAGGACGCGCAGATCCAGCGGAGCGAGACGGACATGCGCAGCGACGCCAGCCACCGCGATGAGCGTGATGATCAACAGCGACGTCCCCACTGCCACACGCATCGGAAATCCGAGCAGCAGGGTCAGCGCCGGTACTATCACAAACCCTCCCCCGACCCCGAAGAATCCGGTCAGCAGCCCGACCACCAGTCCAATTCCGCTCACTTTCACCCAACAGGTCCGCGGAAACAGATCCGCACAGATGCTACGCTCCTCAGGATCGTCCCGCAATGTCGTACGCCACCACATCTGCCCGGCTGCCACAATCATCAACACGCCGAAGAGCAGGAGCGTGATTTCCTCCCGCACCAGCCGGTGCCCTGCGGCTCCCACCCACCCGCCGAGCATCCCGGCCCCGCTCAACAGGAGCGCCGCCTTCACCTTGACAAGACCCGACTGAAAGGATTCGATAGCCCCGATGCCAGCAGCGGCGGCAACGAGCGCGAGCGAAAGGCTCACGGCTTCCTGCACGCTCGTCCCGAGCACATAGACCAGGAGAGGAATCGCGATCAGCGATCCACCGCTCCCCGTCACGCCCAGCGAGAGCCCCACCAGGCTTCCCACCACCACAGCAAGGACCGTTGGCTCTCCGCCCGTCATGCGTGGCTTCTTCTTACGCTCATGACAGGTCCGTCATTCGACACGGTTTGTCATTCTTGTAGATCACGCTCCCTGCCGGCACCCCCTGAGCCAGGGAGCAGAGCAATCGTATTCATACCGGCCTATCCAGCTTTTCTATACCCAGCGCCTTCAGAATCACTTTCTCATAGCACGGCTCGCTGATCCCGCGCTTCATCTTATGGAGAAAATACTTCTCCAACCCGATCTTGGCCAGATGAACCCACTTGCCCTTCCTCGCCCAGGTCACATTTCTCGGCGCCATCTGCGGCAAGGCCACGAACGCGACGCCCGTGTCCCCCATGTCGGCCAAACAGATCGCGTTCCATGTCGCCGTATCGCGCTTGGGATCGTTCTCCATATCGGCCTTGATATTATGAACCGCCGCGGAGACCATCGATTCGATCATGTAGCCGGTCTTGGGAGCGCCGGTCGGGATGGGGGTCACTTCGACCGGTGGTATGGCCACACAGACGCCGACCGAATAAATATTCTTGTACTTGGGGTTGGCCTGATAGGCATCGATGTTCACGAAGCCCTTGGGGTTGCACAAGCCCGGCGTGCCAGCTACCGCATCCACTCCGGCAAACGGCGGAATGAACATCGAATAGCGGAACGGAACCTCCTGCCCGCCTTCCAACAGCACTTTGCCCGGCTGAATCTCTTTGATCGCACTATTCGGAATCGGCTTGATGGAATGTTCGGCGAACTCGTCCTCCATGAGGCGGCGCGAAGCTCCCACCCCGGCCAATCCCATATGCCCGACATAGGGCTCCGGCGTCACGAAATAGATCGGCACTTTCTTCCGCAGTTTCCTTTCCCGCAAGTCAGTGTCCAAAATGAACGCCATCTCATAGGCCGGTCCGAAGCAGGACGCGCCCTGAGCCGCCCCGACGACGATAGGACCGGGATTCTTAAGGAAGGCCTGGTACGAGCCCCAGGCCTGCTCGGCATGGTCCACATTGCAAATGGATTGGGTGTAGCCGCTGGGCCCCAGTCCTGGGACCGCGCCGAAATTCAGCTTGGGACCCGTCGCGATGATCAGGTAATCGTACGGCACCTCGCCTTTTGACGTGATCACCCGATTCTACTCCGGTTCGATCCGGTCCGCCATGGCATGGAGATACTCGATGCCCTTTTTCTCCAACCCCGGCCCCAACGCAAAGCTGATATCCTTTCTCGTTCGCCACCCGACAGCCACCCACCTTTTCTCAGAAGCCGTCAGCTATCAGCAATCAGCTTTCAGCCATTCAAACGAGTCGTCATCCCTGATGGTGTGAGCCTTCACGCGCAAAATGGATTCGGAATCATCCAGGTTTAATCGTCTCTATCATTGCTATCTCAGATATCACTCTCATGCTGATAGCTGAAAGCTGTCGGCTGACAGCTATTGGCTCAGACCGAATCGATACAAATCGTGGCATGTCGTGCAGCGCGCCGTCATACTCGACAAACGCTGCAGAATCTGTTGCGGCGTTTCCTTCTGCGCGATCGCATCGGCCAGGGCATCCATATCACGATGGATCGACATTCCCATCTGTTTGAACGGCAGCGGAAGCTTCACCATGATCGCCGGATCCACATCTGCCGCCATACCCATGCCGGCGGCGCGCGCCGCCTGTTCTACGGCTTTCATGTCACCGTCCGGAGTGCTCAATCCTGTCACCACGCCGTGCACCGCCTTCAGCAGCTGCCGCATTTCCCCAAGGATCAGATCCCGCTCGCCTGAAGCCAGTCGTATTTCCATGCGACCGTCAGCTCCTTGGGTCGTCAAACCGTTCACGAAAAACCAACCGGCTCCGACGAGCGTGACGACCCAGAGCACAACCGCAACGATGCAGAAGCGTGTTTTCATCTTAGTTCCTTTCAAGGATTTTTCGCGGGATACCCCGCCACGCCGGCGCCATAGTCATAGACCAGACTCCCGCCGTAATAACTGGCCACCAAGAGCACAACAACTCCCACAATGCCAAGTCCCACGGAGACTGCGCGCCGCTCCCTGACGAACCCGAGCCCCGTGATAACTCGCCATCCCAGCAGCCCGAGGAAAATCCAGAACGTCGCAAAACCCAACCCCTCATGCAGCTCAAGCACCGACTCTGGAACGCCGCTGTGCTCAACGGCTTCTTCAGCCATATGACCGGAGATTACGGCCGCGAGCGCGCCTGCAAGTCCCAACACCAGTGTATAGAGACTGACCGTCCGGCACTCATCCCCTCGCCAACGAAGCCCGAGAAGGTCGAAGAACACCGCAGCCGATAAGAGCGCGATCGGAAAGTGCACCAACATGGGATGGATGGGATGCATAAGTGACCTCCTCTTGCCTGCCCATCAGAGTGCAAGCACAGGGCCGTACCTCCCCCGCAACAATCGGAGCTATTCATGCTGCAAATTCATGTAAATGCCCTTCATTGCGCGCGGCGACCCGGTAAGACGGGGAGTCTTTCCACAGTGACATGGATCGCACTGTCGCGGAATGGGCCAGTCACTGAAATGGAAAGGATGCGGGTGGCGGGAGGGGGGGAAGAGAAAACAGCACAGGCCTCCAGACATGCATCCGGCGGCCTGTGCATCGCACTCGTTATTTTCTAACCGCGATTCCGTGAGTATCGGCGGTTTCTTTATCGTCTTTCTTATTCGAAATGGTCGCCTGCCCTTTGTAATGCCCGACTTTGCCACCGGCATCCACATGGATCACACCGACACCGGGGATGGTCCCCTTGGCGTTGTGCGCGACCTTATCGTTGCCGGTTAATGGATTGGGGCCACGAAGACCGACGAAGACGTACTGTCCATCCGGCGCGACATCCATCAAATCGGGAGCCGGATCCTGGTTCGCGTCACTCACCAGGCCGATTGAACCTACCGAGAAGTTACTGAGCGTGTCGATGATCTCGACGTTATTGCCGGCCCGATCCGCACTCCAGACATAGCGGCCGACGCCGATCATGCCGTGCGAATCGGCAAACTTGTCGTCCCGCTGCGAAACCAGTTTCGCGGACACTTTGGCGGGCAAGCCTGAGATGTCCAGCGCATACACATCGTAGGAGAGGGGCGCCACCGGCCACCCGCCGCCGGAATTGATATACATCGTGTCACCGACTTGCACTCCGCCGCAGCCGGCCGGATGAATCTGGTTGTTGTCCAGCATCGCCACTGCCTTCATCGGAGTCGCCGTCACATCGAACACCAGCAACCCGCCGCCGCGCAGCGTCACGAACGCATAGTGGCTCGACGATTCGGTGATGGGACAGATCGGCGACGTATCGGGACGCTCGCCCCCTTCGAACGCAACCAGGTTCACGACATCTTTCTCCGGGTCGAAGCTGAACTTATGCGCGGCATAGTCCGTCCAGATCCGGATGAATTTCTTTTCCGCAATATTCGCGGCAATCGCCATCTTCTGATCCGGCGTCGGCCAGGCGGCATGGACATTCTTTCCCATGGAGAGACAGGCGTCCGGCTTCTTTGTCGCCGCATCCATGAACAGGACGTGGCCGCTCAGGAAAGAGATGATCGCGTGATCCTGATTCTTGTTGAAGAACAGCATATGCGGACGGCGCACCGCCTTCTTGGTCGCCTCCTCGCAGAACTTGCCGATATCGCCGGCAAAGTCGATCGTCATCGTCGGCTTTGCCGAGGCAGGATTCGCCGCCAGCTGCGCACCGTCGTAGATATGGAGATAGCCGCCGCTCTCCTTGCCGGTATCAGATTGATCGGTCAACCAGACTTCATAGGCAGAAACGGGCGCCGCGCTGCCCAATGCCGCCGCCAAGGCCACACATCCACCGATCATTGTAGCGAACATCGCTGTTCGCCCTGTCACACCTGTCTGTCTCATCATTGCTGGCCTCCTTCTGCATCACGTGACGCGAACGAGACAAATTACCCGCTCGCCCCTGGCACCCTGGTGCGTAGCTTAGAAGGAATGCTGTAGGAGCGCAACCGACCGACTCAGGCAACCGGCAGCCGCTACGACCGGGCCAGCATGACGGCGGCAAATAAGACGGCCAGGGAGAGCACGAGGGCCACGCGAGGGAGCCAGGAAGCCGCAGCCAGAACGGTCCGGTCCGAGGCAGATCTTTTGTCAGATGGAAGGGCAAGAATCGCCCGGACGCGAGGGCCGAGCACGAGATCGTGAGCCAGGGTCATCAGCAGCAGCACTGCAACCAGCGAGAGCTTGACCCCCAAGGGGGATGGCCATCGGGCAGGCTCGAAGAGCGGCCATCCGTGGGACAAGACCAGCATGGGACCGGTCAATAACAGAATAGCGACCGCTCCCCATACGACCAAACGAAACCTCTTTGCCGACGTCCTGAATAACATGCCGGCTTCGGGTTTCGAGGCCAGCGCGCGATAGGACGGGGCCAGCACCAGAGAAAGAAAGATCGTTCCGCCGACCCAACCGACCGCTGCGATGAGATGTATCCAGACGAGAGCAAATTGCGACATGATCGAGCGACTCTACGACTTCTGCAAGACAAGCATCAAGGGGGCTGCCTGCGTGACGCTCGATGGAACCGTGTTAAGGGCGCGCTGAGCGAGGCTCAGCGCGCTGGATTCCTCATCGCCGTCAGACTGCGGCAGATGCACAACGAAATTCACCCCCCCCCCGTTTCGTTAAAACGAAATCCCCACATATGGACCGACCTGGAAGTAATCGTTCACCGTATTGGTCATGCGGGCTGTCAGGTGATAGCGGGCATCGACACCAAGCTTGAGCGCCTTCCACACCTGCACCTCAAACCCCGCACCGAACTGCACACCCATATCGAGATATTGGGTCTTGTTCGAGGGTGGACTGATCACATGAAAATCCAGTCCTATCGGAATAATCCAGGGCCGAAACATGCTGCCTTCCATAAACTTAATCTTCGGCGCCACGTTAATGGTCATCATGGTGAGTTGGACTTCCTGCGGATCGACAGTGGGACAGGTGCCGCCGAGCGTACAGGTCGCGATGCTTCCTGCGGCGTTGTTCACCCTATGAGAATTAATCCGGTTGAACTGCAACCCGATCTCCCCCAGGACCGAGGTCTTATCCAATGCCCCCCACACATCCTTGGAGAGCATCAAGTCAAGACCCGCGCCCGCATACCACCCTGCATTGCCTCCGTTGACTGAACCGGCCCCCAGCACCCCGTTCGTATCTGTAAAAATCTGCGTCCCGCGATCCCGGTTCAAGTTCATGAACCCGCCCTTGAAGAACACCTGATTGCCGGTTCCAAACTCCTCAGCCGAAGCCGGCGACACACCAGAGACAACGAGCCCCCCGGCGATCGCAACTCCGACACACCACACTCCAATGCTCCGCACAATTCTCTGAACCTGCATGATGTTCCCCTCCTTGATTTGGCGCACAAGAGCTTGCCCGGCTCTCCATCTGGCTTACTGTCTTGCACTTGCCGGCCCGAGGCATGAGCAGCGTAAGCATGTGGTTCACACTTCTGAACATCGTGACGTTCCTCTTCTTAGCCCTGATACGATCGTCGAACGCATCGGCTAGACTCGTAGCGGCCTCACGCGGGCGAGTCGCACTCATCACCAGCGCCTCACCCTGTCCCTACTTACGCTCGACGTCACACTTGCAACATGCACCGACTGATTCGCTGTTTCTGCTCGGCAGTCAGCCGCATCTCGGCCAAGACAAACAGCACCCGTTCCTCGCAGGAGATATGTCCGCGATAACGACGGATCAGTGCGCGAAGTGCTGCGTTCAGCGTTCCCGGGCCACCTAGATTCCCCGCCACCGCTGAATCTCGACCATCGGCCCATTTTCCCCTGAGCCTTCTCATCACCGCCGCCGCGTCGGCTTTCAGCATCCGGTGATCGTCTAAGAAGCTCTGGAACTGTTCTTGCCTTTCCTGCTTCCGGCCAAGGATTCGCTGGAGGTCTGCGACTAACACCTCTTCCCGTTTGAAATGAACTTCCACGGGGCCGGTAAAGAATTGGAGCAGTTCCCGCAGCGTGCCCCGGTCCGTTCCCTTCGCCACACCGCTCCCGACGGAGCGAGGACTCATCGCCGTTTCGATCATGGCCAGTTGATCCAGAATCATTTCGTGCTCTCGCTTGAGAAGGGCAACCGGATCGACTGTGCGACTCGCTTGTCTGCATCTTTGAGGCACCATCGTTCCAGGGTCCCCTGTACAGAGGCTCGAACGTACGAGCAACGTAGCCGCCTTCTGTCGCGCACACCGTACCGGACGTGAAGCCCGCCTCACACTGGGATTGGCCGGCCGGGCCTATGATTTATCTCAAGGTTTCGGATAGGCCATTGGGCCTATGCCTGCAATGGTGTGGCGAGGGGCACGCGGCGAGCGAAGCGAGACTTGTGCGAAAAGCGGGACGGGGGAGAGGCTAAGGGGTTCGGAATTTCGAACTCTGAACGTTGAACTTGGTGTCGCGCCTGTCGCGCTTCACGAAGGACGTTTCACGGATACCGTTTGACGGGTTACGGTTCAGCGTCTGGAAATTCTGGCGAGGCGGTCTGGATTCAGCAAAGTAATGGTTCTTCCATCGATAGCGAGCAACCCCTCATCCCGGAACACGCTGAGCAGGCGGATGGCGGTTTCGACCGTGATCCCGGCCATCTCCGCCACTTCTTCCCGTTTGAGCGTGAGTCCGACCCGGACACCATCGTCGTCTTTTTTGCCGAATCGATCACCGAGTTCCAGCAGCAGGCCGGCCAGCCGCTCGCGTGCCGTCTTGAACGTGAACTGATCGAGATGATCCATATTGACCCCGACCTCCGTACTGAGGAGTTGGATCAGCTTGATCGCCAGTTGAGGATTTCCGTGGATGACTGCGAGGTAGCGTTCCTTGTCGATGACACAGACTTGAGAGGGCTCCAATGTCTCGCACGTCACTTCATGAAGGGCTCTCTCCCCAAATACGTGCTTCTCGATCAGCTCACCAGGGCCCAAGATCCGGACGATCTGCCGCTGACCTCTCGCCGAAGAACGAGTCAACTTGACCTTGCCCGCGCACAACACATAGAGGCCCAGACACACATGGCCTTCGTAGAAGACGGTCTGGTGAGGTGCGTAATCGAGGGTGCGTTTGATTTTCTGAAATTCGGCGAGGTCGCTTCCTTCGATATCGCACAGCACGACCTTCGCGCGAAGCGTGCAGGTGTCGCAATGCTCGATGGGACAGGGCTTCCGCTTCACGGCTTGCCGATCATTATGGCAGGACAACATGGCAGCACAACGTTATTGCCCAGGTCGTTGAGCAGTATGTGGTGAAGATACCGGCGAGGGAGCGGCATCCCATCCTTCATGAAAGCGATGGATGGGAAGCCGACCATCATCATATCCTCAGGCAATGTAAAGACATACTTCGGCAGGCGGCGGCCAGTTCACCGTCATGCCTAGACGGCAGTGCCGCCGGCCCGAGACATCAGCCTGATGAAGAAATCCCTCACGGCGCTTCTCCTGCCCTACTCGGCGACCATCGACACTTTCGTCCCCGCAGACTCCTGGGCGTCACGGGCACAACGGAACCCCATCCAATTGATCTTGGTGTTGGGATCCGTCCCGTTACGCATGGCAACGCGCATCGTCGTCGTGCTGTCCATCCACCCGCCGCCACGGAACGCTTTCTGCGTGCCCGTCTCCGGACCTTTCGGATTGCGGTCCGGCGCGGACGCGTAATAGTCCTTGTCGTACCAGTCGGACACCCATTCGGACACGTTCCCGATCGTTTGATAGAGCCCATACGGGCTGACGGCTTTGTCGTACCGATCAACAGAAATAATCGGGGGATAGAGCAGCAACCGCTCCGGACGATCGCGCACAGGACCGGACAGCCCGGTTCGTCCAAAGTTTGCCCTCGTCGGTCCCGCGAGCTCCGGTCCCCAGGGAAAGAGCCGCCCATCGGTGCCACGCGCTGCTTTCTCCCATTCCGCTTCCGTCGGCAACCGCCGCCCCGCCCACTTGCAGTAGGCATCCGCGTCATACCAGGACACATGCATGATGGGGTGGTGCGCCATGGTCTCCTGGAAGTTCCCGCCGTCATACCGCCAGTCCAATTGCGGCTTCCGATCGGTCGCCAGGATAAACTTCAGATATTCCAACGCCGTCACTTCGTACTTACCGATTTCGAACGCGTCCAGATAAACCCGGTGCTGCGGCATTTCCCCGCGATAGGCAAGCCGATCCGTCTTTTTATCGCTGCCCATGATAAATTCACCGGCCGGCACCAGCACCAGTTCATCCTTGCTCTTCATGCTCGCTACCCGCTGGGCAGCGAGTTTCTTGCCGGCCTCGGTCCACTCCACAACGATGTCCTGGGTATCCAAGCCCCACGCCACCTTCGCCATGACCAACAGCGCGGCGGTAATCAACACCGCGTTGATCACCCACTCCCATTTTCTAAACGTCTCCACTTCCTTCCGTTCCATCCTCGGCCTCCTCTGAATATTAATGCGGATGATGCGGCGCCGGCTGCGAAGGGACGACAACCTCCGTCGTCAACACCGTCCCGGCACTCAGCTGCTGAGATGATCTGGCACAACGAAACCCCGTGAGATAACTCTTTCTTGTCGGCTCTCCGCCGTTGCGTCCGGCGGACCGGGCTACTTCCGGATCTTCATTCCACGACCCGCCGCGGAACACCTTGAGTTCTCCGACATCAGGACCTTTCGGGTTCTCATTAATCCCTTTACGGTAATAATCCGGATCGAACCAATCCGACACCCACTCGCTGACGTTGCCGGCCAGCTGGTAGACCCCGTAGGGACTCACCCCTTTGTCATAGCGATTGATGTTCGCCAACGGCGGATACTTAGCGCCCCGTTTCGACCCGGGATGCGCGATGTTACTCTTGATCCAGCCGGCCGGTTCATCCCCCCAAGGAAACATCCGGCCATCGGAGCCCCGGGCCGCCTTCTCCCACTCCGCTTCGGTGGGCAGGCGCTTGCCCGCCCAGCGGCAATAGGCATCGGCCTCCTGCCAACTGACATTGATCACCGGATGGGTGGCCATCTTGTCGGGGAACGGCTTGGCTCGCCAGAACTGCGGCCAGCTCGCGCCGGTGGACAGCACGAATCTGAGGTACTCCACGTTCGAGACCTCGTAGCGGTCGATCTCAAACGCATCGAGCGTGACCCGGTGCAGCGGCTGCTCTTGCGGCCCTGCCGCCGGATCCTTTCGGGGATCGCTGCCCATGATGAACTCGCCGGCCGGCACTGTGACCATGCCGCCCGGCACGTCCATTGTGGCCATGGACTCGACCTCGTCCAGCGGCGTCCAGAGCGGAGGCTGTGCCGAGGATTCATGATTGGCGAGCGACGGCCCCGAAAACTGAAGAAGCATCAATAATGCCGCTGCCACCGTTATGCTCAGCTTCACCGTTCTTCCCATAGCTACCCGGCTTTTAGCTATCAGCCGTCAGCTTCGGAAATGAGAAGTTGAAAGCTGATAGCTAATCGCTGACTGCGTCAGTTCGCCGCTTTAGTGATCCTGCTTATGCACCAGCGGATCGATTTCCTTCTTCGCTTCTTCGGTCACGTTGTAGCGGGTATAGGCATGGTCCAGCACCTCGTTGGCGTAGAGACGCCCGGTCGGAGCCGGCACCCCGATATTGGCCTCCACGGTCGCCTTCGGACCGATGGTGACAGTTTGCTCCGTCGCCGTGCGGACATAGGGATGCCACACCACCAGCTTGTAGGTGCCCGGCGGCACATCCGTGATCGTGAACCGCCCCTGCTCGTCTGTCTTGGCAAAGTACGGGTTCGTAACCGCCACACCCCAGCTTTCCATATAGGCGTGGAACCCACATTGCATCACAAAGATCCGGCGGTTCTTGCTGAGCTTCACCAGTTCTTTCATCGGCGGACCGGCCATGTGCTTGTGATACATCCCGGCTTCCGTGCGATCCTTAAAGTTGCGCGGATGCTGCGGATTCATCGGCAGCGGCACGTTAAAGAGGACGCGCGCGCCTAAATTCGACGTTTCATAGGCTTGAATGTCGTGCATAACCGGGTCCATGTTGACGACGGTCACCGACTGGTCGTCCCGCACAACGGTCGTGAACGGTAGGAACAGGCAATCGCGTGCCTCGATTTGCGGTACGGTCTTTTCAGCGAACGCTTTCCCCTTCTCGACCCCTTCTAGATACACCACGACCTCGCGAAACTCGCCGGCCGGGCCGACCTGAAACGGTTGCAGAATCCGCCAGCCCTGTCCGTCCGAAATGCGCCCGCAATAGAAGGGATCAGGCAGCGTGGTCAAGTTGTACCCCTTAGGCTTGGGAACGGCTCCCTCAAGCGTCACCGCCCCCTTGATGGTGCCCCCATCAGAAACCGTGATTTCTTCGTAGGCCAAGGCGGGACTTCCCAGTGCCAGCGACAGTATCGCTGCTATGAATTGTGTCTTGATCATTATTGTTCTCCGGCCTCCTTCGTCAGTCCAAGGTTGAGGTTAAAGTTGAGCGCCCATCCATTATACAGAATACGGGGATCACAACCCTAACCTCAGCCACGCCCTGACCCTCGAAAACACAAGTGGGGGAGCCGCATACTTCTGGCAGCTCCCCCACGAGGTGTTACACCATGTCCGCTCCGCTTACTTCATTGCGGTCGGAATGGCTTTCACTGCGGGCTCCACTTCCGCCTGCTTGGCGCCCATACCGGCTGCGCCGAGCGGTTGGATCCGTGAATCGCCGGCTGGCAACACACGGAGGTAGCCCCACTGTCCGGACTGCGTGTAGGGCAGCCGAGCGTTGGACCAGACGAAGTCGCCCACCTGACGATACGGACCACCCGCACCGCCACGGAGGAACACGTCCAGTACTTCCGATCCGGCGTACTCCACGACGCTGATCATGTCGGCACCCGGCATGTACGGCTCGATCGGCCACTCATGGCCTTCGACGCCGAACATCCCATTCTGCTCGCTGTTCGCACCGATGACATGGATGCGAATCGCGTCACCCGCATGCGCCTCGATCAGAGGCGTGATGGGATCCTCGGGCTTATCCACCGCACAGGGCTGGAAAATCTTCCCGAGCGAGCAGCCTTGCTCTTCGCGGAACTTGTACGGTTCGGCGCGGT
Source organism: Nitrospira sp. (assembly GCA_030653545.1). Classification (NCBI taxonomy): domain Bacteria; kingdom Pseudomonadati; phylum Nitrospirota; class Nitrospiria; order Nitrospirales; family Nitrospiraceae; genus Nitrospira; species Nitrospira sp. The sequence goes on from JAURZE010000007.1 coordinate 82,958, forward strand.
AGTTCACCGACGTCAAACCGGCGACGTTCTGCACATAGGGCATGAACGCGGTTCCGATGATGTTGTCTTCGTCCTGGAAGAACAGGGCGACATCGCGATAGTTCCGCTTGCCGGCATTTTCGGACAAGCTGGTATCCACGATGACGTCCGCACGCCAGGTATTCTTCTGCGACACATCGGCACCGGTCACCGGGTCGCGATACTGCGAGCCCTTCGGACCGACGACAATGGCACCGTACAATCCGTTACGCGGATTGACCACGATGTTCCCACCATCCCACACCAGCGACGTCGTTTCCTTGTTCGCCGGATGCGCGTAGTAGGTGTAGCCGCGGCTTTCGCCAGGACCGATGGTCTGATCGCCGCCATTGTTGCCGACGTTCAGGCCCTGGCTGTCTTTCGGATCGAAGGCCAATCCAGGCGCAAAGAACGACGCCCGGCTCGCCTTCATCTTGTTCTTCAGATTCACCTTGATGCAATCACCAAGGTTGACGCGCAGCGTCAGCGGATTCGGGGTGACCCCGCTGGCTACCGTCGTGGCTTCCGCTTCGAGCGCGAAGATCTTGCCTTCCGGCATGGTCATTTCGATCTTCCGCTCAAAGTCCACTTCGATCGCATCCGGCGCCTTCGGGTTGAGCTTCATCGGGCGATCCAACGCCACCACGCTGAAGTTCTTCACCGGAGCATCAGCCGGACAGACCGAGCTGGGGGTTGCTGGAATCCCGAGGGGATTGGTCCCCCTGGGCAACGGCTTCAGATCCGCCGTTTCCTTATCGAGCACGCGCACGATACCCCATCCGCCTTCGGCGAAGTGTGACGTTCTGCCGTTGAAGTGGATGTAGTCACCGGGCATACCCTGGAATCCACCCGCCTTGGTCACGAGGTCATACCGCTCGGCGATCCCGACGTGAATCGAGTTCTTCCGGTTGGCATCCGCCGCATACCGTTCCGTGAGGAAGGTATGGCCGGCGATCGTCCAGACGTGCGATTCGTTCATCAGCTGGTGCAACAGACGGAACACCATGGTGTCGCCCGTGTACGCCCGCAGGAGCGGTGTACCCGGATCCCCATGGATCGCGCTGCTGAACAACTTTGACGTATCCGGATTGTTCGAGAGGCGCTGCGCAAACGGAGCCGCGCGGAAGTTGAAACCGCTGCCGGTCGTATGCGTTCCGCCGTTGATGTACTTGTTCGGTGCGTTCATGATCTTATCGGGCATCTGGAACGACACCGTCTTGCCTGCTTCCAACGCCACTTCGATCGGCTGTCCCGGAGGATTGCCGGCTTCGATGACGTTGACCGTGTGCGGCACCGTGTCGTGGATGGAGACCATCAACTCACGGAAGCTGCCGCTCACACCGGCACCGATCGGCTCGTTGCTGTGAATGTCCGCAATCGGACCGCTCCACACCAGCTTGCCGTTCTTCGGATCGTGATAGGTGGACCCGAACGGCTCCACGATCGTCACGCCGAACCCGCCATGCGGCCAGGTCGTCGCGCCGAACGCGTGGTCATGCCAAAACACGGTCCCCATATCCACGTCCACCCACCACCGATACCGCACGAACTCCGGCGACACGAGGTCGTTCGCCGGGTGGCTGTTCTTCAACGGCTTGAAGAAGGTCACCTGATCGCCCTTGATGTCCTTGATCCGGGCGACTTCGGAGCAGCTCTTATCCCGCGGCAGTGACGCCGTGGCATCGTTGCCCTTCTCCAAACAATCCATGCCCACCATGACTTCGGTGTTCACATGGAACGGCGTGGCACCAGGCGCCAGTTGAATCTTGATCGAGCTGGCTCCGGCTTTGGCACCGCCGACGATCTTGGCGACCATCGGAGCGGGCAATCCGTGCTTGGTCTTCTTCCCCCACATCGTGAAGGGACGCACGGACATTTCATACTCCATACCGGAGATGACGCCGTCCGAGTTCCCTGTGTCGAACTGGAAGAAATGGGGATGGATGTTGATCTTGGACGACTGGAAATTCGTGTAGTCGTCGTCGTCCCACTCGCTGGTGAGGACCAAGTCCACGCAGTCATACACGTTGGCGCGAATGACCGCCGGAAGCTTGAGATCGTCGTTGGCTCTGGTCAACCGCTCTTCTTCGTGGAGCAGATAGATCAGCCCATCCTTGTCCACCATGGCCGGCTCTTTCCCCTGCTTCTTGGCAAGGGTGATCGGCATGCGGACGAAGTGAATGTTATAGAACTTCCGGTTCGCATTGACCGGGCAGAGACTCCACCGTCCCTGCTCGCCGGGCTGGGCCGGCTCGGAGGTCCGCTCACCGTTGGCATCCTGGTGGATCGGCTCCAACCAGGGGGCGCCACTGTGGTTCGCTGAGAACGGCACGCGCTTGCCGAAGTGCGGCTTGAACAGCGGCCAGGCCATCTTGCCCGTCGTCGGGTCAAAGAGAATAGCCGGTCTGGTGCTGTCATCCCACTTGGCGGCCCACTGATACTTGGGGTTCTGAGCCGTGCTCTCGCGCTCGCCCCGGGCAATGTTGCCGTCCCACTTCCAGTCCCACACCGTCGAGTCATAGGCCATAATCTGGCCCTTCTCGTCGTTGGTGTGGCCCGGTTGACCCTGAGCCGGGACAAACATCTCGACCCAATCCTTGACGTTCACGATCACCGGATCGGATTTCCAGTTCGTCTTCTGGCTCTTGTCCACGATCTTGAAGGTCTTGCCGAACCAGTCGAGGGTTGAGCCGATCAACTTGTCCGACGAGACACCCTGCCGCATGCGGCCCTGACGATCGGGCAACTCACGCATATCCGGCATCGTGTCGGTATGCGCCGCGCCGACTTGGAGGGTATTGTAGAACCGGCCGTACCCCCACATGCCCGCAACATAGTGATGCGCCACGTGGCAGTGATAGAGGAACTCGCCGGCCAGATGCTGACAGCCACCGCCGCCGCACTCCGGTTCCAGGTCGAGCGCTTCGGACGGACCGACCACTTCCACGTCCACCCGATCGGACTTGGTCCGAATGACCGGATACTTCACCGGACCATCCTGACCCTTATACCAATGCTCTTCCTGATCGGAACGCGGGCTGCGCTGCCAACGGATGGTTCCGCTATGGGGATGGTGGGAGTGGAACACTTCCGATCCACCGTGCACCAACCGCCACTTGACCGGGTCACCGAGGTAACCGCGGGCCACCGTGGTGGGCGGATCGCCGAATGTATAGGCGCTATACGCCATCGACTCGTCCTCGAACCCGAAATATTCATGCTGCAAGTGCATCTGATCGATGCCGAACGGCTCGCTGCGATAGTTGATCGCGCGGCCACCCGGACGATACGCGTCCGTCAACGGATCGCGCTGCGGCAAGAAGTCACCCTTCTTGTTCAACGGACGGAAGGCTTCGTCGCCGATTTCGTGATAGAAGAGCACGAATTCGCGGAAGTCCGGTCCGGAGCCGTTGTCGATCATGACTTCCCATCCACCCTTGGTCTCGGGCGCGGCGCCCGTGCCGAGCGGATCGAGATACTTGGAGCCCTTCGGCTCGACGATGAAGGCGCCGAACAGGCCCAACACCGTCAACTCCCGGTCGTGGCTCCATGAATGGAACTGCCGCACACCTTCCTGCATGCTCGGATGGATATACCATTCGAAGTCCTGGGTCTTGCCTGGCGAGACGACCGTGTCGGGGTTCGTCGTCGTCGCGGGCTTCCCGGTGGCGCTCACGATCATGCTGGAGGCCTGGATGACCAAGCTGCCATCCTCGCCCTCCAACTGGTTGCGCAGCGTCATCTTCACGCAGTCGCCCTGGTTGGCACGGAGCACCAAGGGCTGAATCGCATCGCCCTGGTTTCCGGTCGTCACGGCGCCCGGATCAAATCCGTCTTTTTCACGGGCGGCCTTGTTCTTGGTCTCCTCGGCACGGACTTTGTCGATTTCATCCGTATGGACATACATGTAGCCGGGATAGAAATCGAGCCACCGGTTCAAGCTGATCTCGATGTTGATCATCGAGACATCGAACTTCTTGACCGGAGCATTGGCCGGGCACTTCCCGCCGGACGTCATGACAGGCTCACCCTTGGACCCGTCCGACATGAGCAGGAAGCTGCTGCCGTCCTGCCCCATGTACTGGTGCATCATCGACATCTCGTTGAACGCACCGGAGGTCGGGGTCGCCTGCGCATCTTTCTTCGCCTGCTCCCCCAGCTTCTCCATCAAACGATGGTGCTGCATCTCCATCTTCTCTGCATTGCCGGCACGACCTTCCATGGCGTTTTCCACCACGGTCTGGCCCTTGAGCTGTTGCGTCCAACCCGGCATCGCGACCGGAGTCGCGTGACCGTCATGCGACGGCTCACCAGGTCCTGCCGCAAACAGCCCTGGTGCAACCACCAGACTGCCCGTCAGCAACACGCTGTGCAGCATCAACGACAGGCGGCTACGCCGCCGCTGACGCTGAGATTGAAGTTGAAAAACCCTCATACACGGCCTCCCCCTGTTATGACCGCCTCTTTCGTGGGCGGACTGTTGAAACACACCGATGAAACAACCGACTATGAATACCCTTCAACTGCCCTCCGAGTACCTTCTTTGCTAAAAGTACCGGCCTCCGACTCTCTCCGGCCTCTCCACTGGAGGGAATTAGAGCTGGTGAAGGATCCTTCTTGCGAAGGAAGGGCTATTCGGAGGCCGGTCCAAAATGACCCAGACCTTCACCAGCGAGACGTTTTACCCGCAAGCGTTGTGCCTAAGTGACGACCGTTCCAGCATATTTTCGATTCTCCAGTCCTGGAGCGGGTCCAGTGCCGCTCACTCTTTCCTCACCACCTGTCACTCGAAAGGCATGATTCCACAGCCGTAGACAGTCAAACAGGCCATGAACTTTCAAGGCCTGCGTTTTCAGATAGTTGCGCTGTCTATACAACTAGACAGTGCCGCACGATCGGTTGGGGCAAATGAGGGCACAGGAGGGTTACTGGAGGCCGTATTCTCTGAGCTTATTGTAGAGGCCCGCCCTGCTGATCTTGAGCATCTTGGCTGCCCTGAGTCGATTCCCGCCGGTCTTCCTCAAGGCCTCGACGATGCGCGTCCGTTCCGTGAGGCTGACTGCATCCCGGACCACCGTTCGCAGTCCTTCTTCGGACACCTTCGATCCCAACGCCACAATATCGCCGCACGTCAGATCCGGACCTGTCGTTGTGACGACCGCCCGCTCAATGTAGTGCTGCAACTCACGAACATTCCCCGGCCAGGCCGACTCACTGAGCGCATGCATCACATCGGAGGAGACTGTCCTCGGCGACTGACGATGGCGCTTACAAGAGGCAACCACAAAATGGTCGACTAACAAAGGAACATCTTCTCGCCGCTCTCGAAGCGGAGGGAGAAACAACGGCAAGACCGCTAGACGATAATAGAGATCCTGCCGGAACGCCTTGGCCTTCACTAACTCGCACAGATCCTTATTGGTGGCCGACACCACCCGCACATCGACTTTGATCGGCTGGTTGCCCCCCACCCGTTTCACTTCCCCTTCCTGCAGCACCCGCAACAACTTAGCCTGGAAGGTCGGCGTCGTATCGGCGATTTCATCCAGAAAAATCGTCCCGCCGTCGGCCTCTTCGAATAGCCCCCGCTTATTGGCCGTGGCCCCGGTAAACGATCCCTTCATATGGCCGAATAGCTCACTCTCCAACAACGTCTCCGGAAGCGATCCACAATCCACCACTACGAACGGTTTATCCCGGCGATCGCTCAGGCGATGAATGGTCTTGGCGACCAATTCCTTGCCCGTGCCGCTCTCTCCCTGGATCAAGACCGTCGCCTGGCTCTCTGCCACCAACGCAATCATGTCGAAGAGTTGCTGCATCGCCGCGCTGCGGCCGATGAGATCGCCCAAATGCTCCCGCACCATCGGAGCCGGAAGATCGTCGGGCACCTGAAGTGCCGGTCGATGAGAGGCCTGAGAAGGGGGCGTGAACAAGACCAGCATAGAGGCGACCTGCCCGCCACTGGCAACCAGAGGAAACGCCTGGTGCATCCCGCAGGCCGCTCCGTTCCCTCCGGCCGTGCAGGAGACCGACTGAATCCCCGGCGACTCAAACACCTTGGTCGCCGGACATGTCCCGCAGGGATCACTACGGTGCGCAAACGCCTCGTAACACTTCGCATGATACGCCTCAGCCTTGTCGGCTCCGTAGTCCGTCCAGGCCGCCGAGTTGGCGTACACCACATTGAAGTCGCGATCCATCACCGCCACGCGATCGGACATCCCGCCCGCAAGCTGCCGGATCGCTTCAATCCGCGCCGCGATGATTGGATCGTCGAAAGGGGACTGCACAGCTCCATCCGCCTGAGATCCGGCCATCTCATCTACTCCATTCCATTTATGAGCGTAACCGCTGACCCTTCGTACCTACTTCGCCTTAAATCACAGACTGCCGCTCGTCGCCAAGCAACTGCCTCACACAGCACTTCAATTCTGCCAGGTGAATCGGCTTACTGAGGTAGGCCGTCGCGCCAGCCCGAAGCACATCCATCCTCACTCCGTCGTCCCCGAACGCCGTCATGACAACAATCGGACAATGCGGAACGACCGCCCGCAGACGATTCACATAGTCAACACCGCCCCCGGTCAACCAAATCTCGGTCAGAATCAAATCCGGCACTGCCCGGAGGACCAAATGAAAGGCCTCTTCCCCGTCTCCGGCTTCCCGAAGAACATATCCTTCACTCCACAACCCGTCGAGCAGGAGACTGCGCATCTCTCCATCGTCATCCACCACAAGTACCGATGGCTTGCCTTCGATCACAACCACACCTTCCTGAACAGTCCCCCTCCACGGCACATCCGTGTGCCCGACGAAGTCGCAAGGACAATGCCATTGCGCCATCTCGCCGCCCCTCACAGATCTGGCTATTTTACAGGCGATTTGCAACGAAGAACCGGTCCCGCGACCGTAGGCTGAAGAGAAACACCCCAACATCTGAGAATCCGACTGGCGCAAGATGCCCCAGCCGAGACACGACGCGATCGGCGACCGCTACCCGCTCTTGGGCAACAAAATCGTAAATGTCGTTCCCTTACCCTCCAGACTTTCAGCTGCGATCAAACCGTGATGCTCTTCGATAATGCCTTTCACCACTGTGAGCCCCAACCCCGTTCCTTTGCCAAACTCTTTGGTGGTGAAGAACGGGTCAAACACCCTGGCGATCACCTCCGGAGGAATCCCGTGGCCCGTATCAGCCACCGTGAGCTTGACCATGGTGTCAGCCTGAGCCATCCCGATGCGGAGCTGCCCGCCTTCCGGCATGGCGTGGACGGCGTTCATGATGAGATTGATGAGCACCTGATTCATTTGGTCGGCATCAGCCTGCACTTGGGGGCACGCCTCATCCAGTTGCATCTCGACCTGCACCCGGCTTTTCGCCAGCCGTTCCTGGAACATCTCGACGCTGTTCTCGATGACATCCCGCAGGACCAGCGGACCGCGCGCCGGCGGTTTCCGCCGGGCGAACGCCAGGAGCTGATTCATGACACGCGTAATCCGTTCCACCTGCGCCACGATCGTCTGCAAGCCCTTCTTCACCGTCTCATCCGTCACGCGATCCATCAGATATTCTGCGCGGCCCAGAATGACGTTCATGGGCGTCCCGATTTCATGCGCCATCCCTGACGCGACGGTCCCAAGCTCCGCGATTCTCTCCGTCTTTCGCAAACGGTCCTGCAACCGTTTCCGCTCGCTGATGTCGCGCAGCATCACCAAGATGGCCGGACCTTCTTCATCGGAGAATCCCGCCGAGCTGACCTCGACATCCATGGCTATGCCATCTTGCCTGATGATCCGCTCCTCAACCATCGGTGTCACCTGGCTGCCGCCAAGCAGTTCACCGGCCCGCTCGCACATGGCCTCATGGCAATCCTGATGAAAGAGATCGGAGGAAGACCTTCCGACAATCTCCTCGGCCTTCACGGCGCCGAACAGCTTGAGCGCCTGATCGTTGGCAAAAATGACCCGATCGGCCCGGATCACGAGAATGCCGTACGGTGACACCGCGACCAGACGCCGATATCGCTCTTCGCTCTGCCGGATCAGATGTTCCACGCGCTTGCGAGCGGTCACGTCCTGCGTGGTCCCGACCACACGAGTCACTCGAAGGCCTGCGCCAGCTCCTTCAAAAAATGCCTGCGCCCGCACCACCATCCATCTCACTTCCCCGTCGGGATATTGCATCCGACACTCTGACGTAAACCGCGCGTCAGCCGCGTCAGGCCGATGCGTCGCCGTCATCAGCTCCTGCAGGGCGTGAAGATCGTCGGGATGCACGCAGGCCATCATGGCTCCGAGCGAAACGCCGGGCCCGCAGCGATAGATCGCCTGGGCACGGGCATCCAGCTGGACCAGATCTGTCTCCACATCATGCTCCCAGGCCCCGAGCTGCCCGGCCTCAAGGGCGAGTCTGGATCGCTCCTCGATCCCCCGCAGGTGCTCTTCGGCCCGCAGCCGCTCCGTAATGTCTCGAAGAATGACGGTGTAAAACGTTTTGCCCTCCACCACGATATGGGAAATCGCGGCTTCGACCGGAAACTCTTCGCCGTTCGCGCGAAGCCCCATCACCTTCCCGAGCTGCCCCATCTTCCGGCTGGTCACGCGGGATCGTCCGAACTCCTCCACATGATGCCGATGGGCTTCTCGAAACCGCGCCGGCAGAAATCTGTCTACCGGCTGACCTATCGCCTCGCGGGCAGGGCATTGAAACATCTGTTCGGCGGCCGCGTTGAACAACAGGATCTGCATCCGGTCATCGCTGGTGATAATGGCATCCATGGCGGACTGGAGAATACCGTCTAACCGGAGATTGCTGAGCAATAATTCGCGGGCGACTTGCGACTCCCGGTGAATCGCGCCGGTGGCACTGGCTTCAGCCAGTTCACGCGCCGCCACCGCCGCTTCCCGCCCGGCCTCTGCCTGGGCCTGCGCGGCCCGGGCACCGACGAGCTGGCTGCGCGCCTGCTTCTGCCGGACGATCATCCAGGTGACGCCCCACATGACCATCAGGCCGAGCACACGATTCATCAGCGCCACGGCCGGATGAATGTCGCGCGGCGAAAAATACCCGCCTAAGGCGGTCAACAAGGTGACCACCGCGGCAAAATTGTAGGAATCACGATCGCGAGGAGATTGCAGGGTCACCACAAGGGGGATGAAATACAACAGCCAGTCAGCCCATCCCAATGGAGTCAGGAGATCGAGTATGAAAATAGATAGGGTGAGCAGGACAACAGCCCCTGCTCCCAGGCGGGTAGATTTTTCCAGCGGCGGATTCACGAGGGTCTTGGACCGGCGTGCATGGTGGACGATAGTCTACTCGTGAGTCTTCGCTTCTTCAATCTCGCCGAGCTTGCGGTAGAGGGTCTTCCGGTCGATGCCCAAGGCCTGCGCGGCCTGATACTTGTTCCCGCCGGTCTTGTCGAGAATCTTCTTGATGTACTCTTGCTCGATCTCATGCAGCGGCAGCATTTTTTCCGCCGCTTCGTCGAGCACTCGCCGGTCTCCGCGAGCCCCCTGCACCGCCGGCGGCAGATCGTCCGGCGCAATCTTCTCGCCGCGATTGAGCGTCACCGCGCGCTCCACGACATTCTCCAACTCTCGGACATTGCCCGGCCAGCTGTAGTCCATCAACATCGCCAAGGCTGACTCGCTGACGCCTCTGACCTCCTTGTTCCGGGCCGCGGCGCATTTTTTCAAGAACGCTTCCACCAGGATCGGAATATCCTCCCGGCGATCCCGCAACGGAGGCAATACCACTTCGATCACATTGAGGCGATAGAACAGATCGTCACGAAACCGTTTCGCCTTCACCTCTTCCGCGAGATGCAGGTTGGTGGCGGCAATGATGCGCACATCGACGGCGATCGGCTTATTGGCGCCGACCCGGCGAATTTCCTTTTCCTGGATGGCGCGCAGCAGCTTCGCCTGGAGCATGATCGGCAGCTCGCTGATCTCGTCGAGAAAGAGCGTCCCCTTTTGCGCCTCCTCAAACAACCCGCGTTTGTCCGACTTCGCATCGGTAAACGCCCCGCGCATATGACCGAAGAGTTCGCTCTCCAACAGCTGCTCGGGAATCGCAGCGCAATTCACCGGGATGAACGGGGCGTCTTTCCGGTCACTGTTGTAATGAATGGCTTTCGCCACCAGCTCTTTCCCCGTTCCACTTTCTCCGGTGATGAGCACATTGGTCGGACTATCGGCGACGCGACGGATCAAATCGAACACCGCCTGAATCGCCTTGCTCTTCCCAAGAATGTGATGAAAACTGTACTCCTTGTGCACTTCTTTCCTGAGCCGGCTCACTTCTCTCCGGAGCGCGGATTCGCGTACCGCGCGCTCGACGACTCGAATAATTTCCTCGGTCTTGACCGGCTTGGTGAGATAATCGCTCGCGCCTCGCTTCATCGCCTCCACGGCCGTTTCGACAGACCCGAACGCGGTCATGAGGATCACGCCGATGTCGGGGTACAGCCGCTTGATCTCTACCAACAGTTCTGTCCCCAGCATCCCCTTCATTCTCAAATCGGTGAGCACGACGGCGAAATCTTCTTCGGCCAAGAGCTTCAGCGCCTCCTGCCCGCTTCCCGCCGTCGAAATCTGATGGCCGCGATCCTTGAGCACGTCAAAAACCAGCTCGCGCATCTCAGCGTCGTCGTCGACAACCAGCACCGCGCCCCATTCTTCCGTCATACTCGACTCCTTCATCTCGTCATCGCTGGGGCAGCCTAATCCGCCTTCGCTGGCTCTTCAAGCCCAAAGTGCCCCTAAAGGCTACAGTGCAACCTCTCCCTATTGAGGGGAAACGCCACAATGCCGTCTTATTTAAGGGACTATTGCAGACTCAGCTAGGTCTTAAGCAAAGCCGGGGCCAATCGGAGCGCATGCAGGAAGGGGAGAGAACCGTACGCCATCGCGACCGTCAGACCTTGGAGGAATATATGCGGGCTCTATTTAAATTGGGAAAAGTAATTTGGTGGAGGGCAGGGGAGTTGAACCCCCGACCCCTACGTTGCGAACGTAGTGCTCTCCCAACTGAGCTAGCCCCCCACCTGGCGGAACTGAAGACGCGAACCGCGGATCCCACAGGGTTAGTTGCGCATGAGCGCGCAAACTCGATGCTGCGGTAGAAGAACGGGGAGGAAGTGTGGCTCGCAATCCTCTCGCAGCCGGATTATACACAACCGGTTCGTGAGTCTCTAGAGGAAGTTCACTTGTGGAAGGTCGTTCCAGAAAAAATCTACGACGGACCGATGACGGCCTCCCCGACCGGCCTCCCCTGCTCGATGAATACCCGGCGCCCCTCTACATGCAGACGGCCTTCGGCAAAGAGCTGAACGGCTCTGGGATAGAGCTTGTGCTCCTGCACCAGAATCCGACCAGCCAACGTCTCGGGCGAGTCGTCATCCAGAATCGGCACGGCTGCCTGCAAGATAATCGGCCCTTCATCGACTCCCTCGGTGACAAAGTGCACGGTGCAGCCGGCCAACTTGCATCCCCATTCAATGGCTTTCCTCTGCACATCCAATCCGGGGAACGACGGCAACAGCGACGGATGGATATTCATCATGCGATTGGCATAGGCGTTCACCAACACGGCCGTGACAATTTTCATGTAGCCGGCCAGCAATACCAGTTCCACATCATGCTGCTGCAGAATGGCCAGGAGCGCCCGATCGTAGGCTTCACGGCTGTCGGGCTGCCCGGCAAACGGCTTCGGATCAACAAAGAGATCCTTCAGCCCGTGCGTTCTGGCCCGTTCAAGCGCCACGGCGTCTTTTTTATTGCTGATGACGGCGACGATGGTCGCCTGAACCGCATTGGCTTCGATACTATCGATAATGGCTTGGAGGTTGGATCCGCGCCCCGATGCGAGCACGGCCACTCGAAGAGGAGCGGTTCTCCTACCCGACATACGTTACCTGTTGATCCGTCTCAGTGCCGGCGATGATTTCACCGATCACATAGCCTTGATCGCCTAACGTCTTCGCCCCCGCAATGACGGCATCGGCCGACCCGGCGGGAACCACGAGGATCAACCCGATCCCCATGTTAAACACGCGATACATCTCGTCACGCTCGACGGAACCCAGCCGGCTGATCAGCGAGCAGATCGGCGGCACGTCCCAGCGATCCCGATGGATACGCGCCCGCACGCCGGACGGGAACACGCGCGGCAGATTTTCGGTGATTCCGCCGCCTGTAATATGTGCGATGCCCTTAATGGGATGCTCCTGAATGAGTGCCAGAATCTGCTTGGCATAGATTCTGGTGGGAACCAGCAAAGCCTCGCCGACGGTCGTCGCGAGTTCCGGCACGCGGCTGGTCACAGTGAGCTTGGCCTGTTCAAGCAGTACCCGCCGCGCGAGCGAGTAGCCATTGCTATGCAGTCCGGATGACGCCAGCCCGATGATGACGTCACCCGGCACGATGGACCGGCCGTCAATAATCTTCGGGCGGTCCACAACGCCCACGGCGAAGCCGGCGAGGTCGTACTCTCCGTTTCCATACATCGACGGCATCTCGGCCGTTTCGCCACCGATGAGCGCACAGCCGGCCTGGCGACAGCCCTCGGCAATGCCCTTCACCACTTCCTGGGCTTTGGGAACCGATAACTTTCCCGTGGCGAAATAGTCGAGGAAGAAGAGGGGTTCAGCGCCGCTGACGGCAATATCGTTCACGCACATCGCCACGAGATCGATGCCGATGGTGTCATGCCGATCCATGAGGAAGGCCACTCGGAGCTTGGTCCCGACCCCATCAGTCCCGGACACCAACACCGGGTCCTCATACTTCTTGGCCTGGAGACGAAACAGCCCTCCGAATCCGCCAAGATCCGTCAGAACTTCCGGGCGAAAGGTCGAGCGGACGAGCGGCTTAATGCGATCGACAAATTCGTCACCCGCATCGATATCCACACCTGAATCGCGATAAGTCGTCATAAGAGGGACGCATCTTATACGGAGCGTCTTGTGAGGGTCAACGCAGGAATTCCGGCCCCCGACCTTTCCTCCGATGCGCCGAGACAGAGGCTCAACATTTCACTATACTGAAGCGCGCCATTCCCCCGGGCACACGAAGGAGACTCACAGTGCGACAACTGATTCCGTGGCTGGGCCTGTTCTTCCTGTCGTTCACAGCCTGCGCCGAACTTTCTCAATCACTTCAGCTGTTCGGACTCCCGGCGCCGGCAGGCCTCACGCAAGACCAGATCGCCGCCGGACTCAAAGAAGCGCTCCGCATCGGGACAGAACACGCGACTGCCCTGACGGGGAAACCGGATGGATATTACCGCAATCCGTCGATCAGGATTCCTATGCCGGAACAGCTGCACTCATTTGAAAAAGGCCTGCGCGTATTCGGCTTCGGCCCGCAAGTCGATGAGTTCGTGTTGAGCATGAACCGGGCGGCAGAACGAGCCGCTCCCCAGGCCGCAGAAATATTCGCCGGGGCGATTGCGCAGATGACGTTTGCCGACGCTCAACAGATTCTGTCGGGCACGGACACCGCCGCCACCGAATACTTCAAAGCCAAAACCTCCGTGCAACTGACCACCGCCTTTCGTCCCCATGTCGAGCAAGCCATGAACCAGGTCGGCGTCACACGTCAGTACAAAGAGTTGGTCCAACATTTCAGAACGATCCCCTTCCCCAAGACCGAGCTTGTGGACCTGGATCAGTATGTAGTTGGGAAAGGACTGGAGGGGCTATTTCTGATGCTGGGCCAGGAAGAGCAGGCCATCAGGACGAATCCGGCCGCCCGCGTCACCGGCCTCCTCAAGCAAGTGTTCGGAAAATCGCCTTAGGATTGCCCCGACGCCTCTCAACACGTTCCCGAAGTCCGTGACTGCTAGACCTCCGGTCGCATCTCCACTTCCAACAACTTGATTTTTCGATGGAGATGGCTGCGTTCGATCTTGAGATCTTCGGCGGTCCGCGAAATGTTCCAATGGTGCTCGCGCAGCTTCCGACCGATATAGTCCTTTTCAAACGCATTCCGGGCATCGCGCAAAGAATCGTAGGATTTCGATAGCAGCGAACTGCTCGCCTGGGCACTTGCCGCCGCGCTCTGGCTGCTTCCCCGCCCCTGCAGAGACATCGCCGCCTGCGGCGCATCGATCACGCCCCCCGGCACCATGATCATCAACCGCTCAATGAGATTGCGCAATTCGCGGATATTGCCGGGCCATTCATACTGCTGAAACACCGCCATCGCTTCGGGCGTCACTTCTTTGATGCGCAGCCCCTGCTCCTCGGCATGGATCTTCATGAAATGGCGGACCAGCGCAGGAATATCCTCGCGGCGCTCCCGCAACGGCGGCACGATGATCGGCACCACGTTCAGCCGGTAATACAGGTCTTCGCGAAACGTTCCCTTGGCGATTTCTTTTTCCAGATCTTTGTTCGACGCGGCTAACACCCGCACATCCACCTTCATCAACTTACCGCCGCCGACCCTCGTGAACTGCTGTTCTTGAAGTGCCCGCAACACCTTCGCCTGCGTGTTTAAACTCATGTCGGCAATCTCGTCCAGAAACAGCGTCCCGCCGTCGGCCTGCTCGAATTGCCCCCGTTTCATCGAGGTCGCCCCGGTAAACGATCCTTTTTCATGGCCGAATAATTCGCTTTCAATCAACGTCTCGGGAATGGCGGCACAATTCACCGCCACGAACGGATGTTCGGCCCGGGCGGAGTGAGTATGAATCGCGCGCGCCACCAGCTCTTTTCCCGTCCCGTTCTCGCCGCCGATCAAGACCCGGCTGTTGGTGGGGCCCGCCGTTTCAATCAGCTGGCGCAACTGCTGCATGACGGGAGACTGGCCGACGAGCTCGAACTTTCGCTGCACCTTCGTCTTGAGCGTCCGGTTCTCCTGCTCCAGCCGGTATTGATCGAGCGCATGCTTCACACGGAGCGTGACGTTCTCCAAAGACAGGGGCTTTTCGATGTAGTCGTAAGCCCCCAGCTTGATCGCCCTGACCGCGGTCTCGATGGACCCATGCCCCGACATCATCATGACCTGGGCCGTCGGCACGAACTCTTTCACCCGCTTCAGAGTCTCTAACCCATCCAACTCCGGCATCCAGATATCCAGAATCATGAGGTCCGGCGGATCCGTCGTGTAGATTTTCAAGGCCTCGATGCCACTGCTGGCCACGGAGACGTCATATCCCTCGTCCTCAAGGATGCTTCGCAATGAGGTCAAAATAGCGGCTTCGTCGTCGACGATTAAAATCGATGCTGACATGAGTCCCCCGTGATGTGTGATCGGTGATGTGTGATCGGTGATGCGGAGAGCAACGTCTCGCTCATCACATATCACGCATCACTCGTCACTGCTTCAATTACACCGGCAAATCGAAGATAAACACTGCACCCTTCGGCTGATTATTCGAGGCCTGAATCTGGCCGTCATGATCAGTAATGATGCGGCGCACGATCGCCAGCCCCAGCCCCGTCCCGGTTTTCTTCCGCGTAAAGTATGGCACAAACAGCTTCTCTTGATCCTCGGGCGTAATCCCGACGCCTTCGTCGGCCACGCTCACGATCGCCCGCTTGCGCTTGGTGTCGTACTTCGTACTGACCCAGACCCGCCCCGTGTGATTCATCGCCTGGATGGCATTGTCGAATAAGTTCACGCAGACCCGCTTCAGCTGTTCACGATCGAAGTTGAGCACGGGAAGATCGTCATCCAACTCGACACAGAATTCGATGTCCTTATGCGCCGCGCGATAGAGCGTCAGCACCTCATGGATCACCTCGTTGAGCGACTGTCTGGCCATCTGCGGCGCAGGCAGGCGGGCGAACTTCGAGAACTCGTCCACCATATGCTTCAGGCTGCCCACCTCCGTCACGATGACATTGGTCGCTTCGTCGAAAATCTTGTCGAAGTCCGGGGACTTCTCGAAAAACTTCTTGCGCAAGCGCTGGGCCGACAGCTGGATCGGCGTGAGCGGGTTCTTGATCTCATGGGCCACTCGACGGGCCACTTCTTGCCAGGCGGCGACTTTCTGCGCCTTGATCAACTCCGTCAGGTCGTCGAAGATCAGCACGTACCCTAAGTCTTTATTCGCCTCATCCCGCATGCGCGATCCGCTCAGTCGAATCTTCACCGGCTTCCCTTGCACATCCACTTGTCCTTCCAGCGACCAGTCGTCCCGATCATCGGCTTGCATCCGATCGTAGACCGCCTGAAAGACATCCAGGCCAAACTCTTTAAAGACCTCGTTCGCCTGACGATCACGAATCCGGTCGGCAGACAGCCCGAGAATACGCTCTCCGGAAGGATTGAAGGTCGTGACTATTCCGTTCCGGTCGATCGACAGCAATCCGGCGGCGATCGTCTCCACGACGGTTTCAATGTACGCCCGGCGGCGATCCAGCTCGACGTTCGTTTGCCGCAGCGAACGGTTGGCATCTTCCAGTTTGAACTTGCTGCCTTGCAAGTCCCCGGTCATGCGATTGAACGACTCGATCAAGGTGCCGATTTCGTCGGTCGCCTTGGCATCGATCTTCACCGACAAATCCCCTTGCGCCACCGCCTCGGTCGCTTCGGCCAGCCGCTGAATCGGCACCGTAATGCTGCGGGCGACATAAAATCCGAACCAGGTGGCGCTGAAGAGAATCATCACGGTCACGACCGCCACAAAGAGGTAGGCGCCGGCCTTGATCGGATTCTTCATGGCCTTGATCTGCTTATACTCTTCGTATTGCCGCCCGATTCCTTCCATCTTGGTCAACAGCGATTCCGGCACATAGGCCTCGACGACCACGACTCCGGCCAGCTCACCTCGATTGTTCCCGGCGGCCACCGGCACCCCGGCCCGCACCAGCCGGCCGGTCTGGGCCTCTTGCACGGAGGTGAACTCTTGCTTCCCGTTAATGACCTGCAACACCAGTTGGCTGACCGGAAGGTCCAACACCCCGGCCGGAATTTCCGCATCAAGCGCTTTGGTGAGCGTCTCCATTTTCGACGAAAATACTTCGATCCCCGCCACCCCGTATTCCATCCGCTTGCGGGCCATGGCCGCGATCAGCAAATCGCGCTGCTCGGACGTCAACATATCCTCGCGAAACAGTTCCTGCCCGATCGCGCGTGCGCTGTTGACGGCCAGCGCAATATGTCCGGCATGTTGCATGCGCGCCACTTCATACGAATCCTTCATCACCCGATCGATCTGATCGCTGAACCAGACATCGACCGCCTTATTGACCAGCCCGCTCGCCACAATCGCCAGCAGGATTGTCGGGATCAGCGAGAATCCGATAAAGGCCGCGATGAGCTTGGTGCGAAACCCCGACCCGACCAGCCGGTGACGCCGTTCGAAATAGGCCTTGATCAGGTTGCGCGAGAGCAGCAACGTCAGGACAACGAAACCGATCAAATCGAGATTCAAGAGCAGCAGGACAAAGGCGTAACTCGTCGTCGGCAGAAACGAATCGGCTTCCCCCCCGCCGGGTACCGCCATCTGCGAATAGTAGAAGGTCAACGCCAGACTGGGGATGAGGAGGATCAGAACGATCCAGACCGGACGGAGATGAGGAGCCTTACGCTCGGGCTCTGTGAGACGTGAGGATTTGGCGGAGACCGCGGAACCGGACGCCCCTGCGCCGGGCAGAGGACGTTCCGCCCTGCCAGATCCCGCAGAGGAGAATGCGCGCGATGGCTGTTCCGAATCCGGCATGGGGTCGCCGACGCTCCTCGCCTGGTTGCACGAACACTGAGCCCACTATAACGGAATTGGCGGACCGTCTCAAAAGTTCCGCCATGAGCGGATCCGCAGACAACAGGTGAGCGCTGCCCCGTCGGGTCTATTTACCGGACGAGAGGGACACGTACTTCATGCGAAGCGCATAGAGCATGTCCCGTAAGACCGTCTGCTCTTCAGAAGTGAGATTCCCTTTGGTCTTCTCTTCAAGCACGGAGAGCAAATCGATAATTTCTTTGGCTTGCGGGAGATTGACGGGAACGGCCTGTTGCTGAGGGTCGAGTTTCTCCCCCATCAGCATCAGCGACGAGGAGCCCAGGGAAATGACGAAGGAGGAGAAGGTGACGGGAAACGCAGGCGCGTGATGCGCCGCATCCGATTCCGAGGACGACGCCGGGTTGGGGGATTCGCTTGGACCAGAGGCTTTCGCGGCGGTCTCACTACCCCCACCCCGCCGATCCCGAACGACGAATCCTTCTTCTTGCTCCGCCATGGCTCCCTCACCGACGACGCTGACTTCGTGCGCGGTACCCTACCATAGGCCCCCGGAGCTCGCAAGCCACGGACAACCGTTGAAGCCGGCATTCCTATCGGTATAGAGTGGGCGCTCAATAGAGGAACGTATGTCCGATCGCTTTTCTAAATTGATCGATCTTATGGCCACCCTCCGGGCTCCCAACGGATGTCCGTGGGACCGGAAACAAACGCACGAATCGCTGAAGCCCTACCTGCTTGAAGAAGCCTATGAAGTCCTGGAGACCATCGACCACCGGGACACCGCCAAACTCAAGGAAGAACTCGGCGATGTGCTGCTCCAAGTCATCTTCCACAGTCAGATTGCCTCCGAGGCCGGCACCTTCACCATCGACGACGTCGTCGACCACTTAGCCGCGAAACTCGTCCGCCGGCACCCGCATGTCTTCGGCGATCCGGATGCGGCGACGAAGGCGACCAATGGCGAACAAGTCCTGAGCCAGTGGGAAGAGATCAAGCGGGCCGAACGGCAGGCCGCCGGCGGAGCCCAGTCGGCGTTAGAGGGAGTGCCCAAAGCGCTCCCGGCTTTGCTCCGGGCCTATCAAGTCCAAGCCAGAGCGTCGCGGGTCGGATTCGACTGGTCGCACGACGCCACCGGGCTCGCGGATGTGTTCAAGAAGATTGCGGAAGAAATCGGCGAACTGCAAGCAGCCCTGGCAGCAGAAGCCGCGCCAGGCTCTCCCCCATCGAGCCGCGACGAAGTTGCGGGGGAACTCGGCGACCTGCTCTTTTCACTCGTCAACCTCGCCCGCTTTCTGAAGGTCAATCCCGAAGATGCCCTGCGGCTCTCGACCAACCGCTTTGTCGACCGGTTTGTCCTGGTGGAATCCCAGGCTGCCGAACAACAACGTCCGCTGTCCGGCATGACGGTAAGTGAATTGGACGGGCTCTGGGAAAACGCCAAGCGTCGGCTTCGTGAAGCCGCCGGGCATCCAGGCTCCACGATACCGGCAAAGGATATCCCCTCATGAGCGACGAGCAGAATCCCTATCAAGAAGGCAAGCGTGCCGGGGCTCACCCCTTAGTGGTGGTCTTCGCCATCTTGCTGGGCCTCTGGCTGTTTGTCGCGTTGATCGTACCCAGCTCGCGCAACAAACAAGCCACCGGTACGGAGGGCCCTGCAGGACCGGCAGTAGAAGATCCGGAAGCAGCGCCGGTCATGTACAAAGTCCACAGCAGCATCACAGACATGAACGTGGTCGCGATTGTCGTCCCGCCGGAAGCCACGGATAGCCAAGTAGCCGGCCTCTTAAAACAGCTGAAGAGCGAACGGCTGGCCGGCACTCTGGGAGACCATATCCCGGCCACGACGCCGGGACATACGCTCGGCGATCATGCCGTCGCCGACATTTATGTGTTTTCGGATAAGCAATATGCGGGAGCAGAAGCGCTCAAAACCCTGGCGCTCGGCGCTCATGCCCCCGGGACACTCCTGCCGCGGGCGATTCCCTTTGAAGTGACGATGGAAGAGGTGCGTGGGCACTACCGGATCGACCTAAACGATACCGGCGCGCCGGACAAGGGATCGCTCGGCTATACCGACGAATCCGGCGTTCATTCCAAGCGCTATCGATCGATTTTCTAATGAAATCCGGTGGATTTGGCTGCTTCTTGACAGGGTCTGTCCACAGGCCCAGCACGCTTGTCAAGAGCCATTCAGGCTGTGATCGTCTCTACAAGGGCTAGTAGGGGGCAACGCAGACACCCCAATGCCTAAATCTCGGGCAGGGAGCTCATCGGCAGATCTCGCAAGCAGATGCTCGCTTCCGGATAGAGCTGTCCACAGACGTATCCCCAGATACTGTGTGTGAATGTATCCTGAGCGGAGGAGTATGAGCACTCGCTTTTAAAGGAGGGACGATCCGCTACAAGCCAACCCGTTTCCTGACCTCTTCCCGCAAGGTCACCTTCTCCTGCTCGAACATGACGTCAAGCTTTTGAAACAGATGGACCAAGGGGCCCACAAAGGGGGCGAGCATCACATCGCGCCGCTCAAGCAGCATCCCCTCCGCCTCGGCAATTTGCACTTTCCAATCCGCGATCGTCCGCGACAGGACCTTGCCGATCACCATCTGCTGCCCGGGAGAACCCGCCACTGGCCCCAGCAACCGCTCGCGCAACACATCCAGCTCATCGGGAATCGAGACTTTGACGCGAATCCCGACCGGCGTCGCCCAGGCCTGTCGTTGAACGGAATAGTCATACGAAAAGATCGGTTCCCGCGGCTCACGGAACGGCCCGCTCACATCGAAGATCGTCAGCTTGTTTTCCATACACCTCGTCCCATTGAAACCATATGAACCATGTGCAACCCGTATGACGCTTTGACGCTCAGCTCCGGCCGAACGAAGCAGCGTGACGGGGCTTGAAGAGATACCCTAGCACTTTCTCTGCTGCGACTGCTCCATCGCGGATACAATCGGGGATACCCACACCGCGATACCCTGCGCCAGTAAGCACTAAGCCTCCATACCGGCTTAAGGCTGCGTCAAGCTGAGTCAGACGATCAAGATGCCCAAGCGTGTACTGCGGCATCGCCTTCCACCAGCGATTCACTTCGACATAGGTTGGCACGGCCGTGATTCCACACAGTGCCGCTAAATCCGCTCGAATCTTGGCAACCATTTGATCGTCACTCAACTGAAGAATGGCTTCCCGCCCCACCCCGCCGACGTAGCAACGGGCCAGAACTTGGTCCGCCGGCGCCCGATGAGGCCACTTCAGCGATGTCCAGGTCGCCGCAATCAGATCTCTCGCCTCCGCGCGCGGCACGATGAATCCAAACCCTTCCACCGCACCCGCAACCGCCTGAGCGGGAAACGCCATGGCAACCGTTGCCGTCGACGCATAGGGAATCATCTCCAAGAGCCCGCCGGCAATCGGCGTCAAGGGACGAAGCAGCTCGGCGGACACATACGCGGGCGTCGCCAACACCAGCGCCTCCGCCGAAAGCGCCGACCCATTATTGAGAATGAGGTCGTACATCCAGCGGCCCGGTTCATGAGATCGCACGCGCAACGCCTCGACCTGACAGCCCGTGCGCAACTCCACTCCCTGCTGTGCGAGACGCGCCGTTAAGGCCGTCACCAGATCGCCCAGCCCGTTCCGCAAGCTGACGAACATGGTGCGTTTAGGTCCGCCTGCAGGAGCTGGCGGCTGCTTCTTCTTGGCGGCCATCATGCCGCGAATGATGCTGCCGTATTCCTGCTCCAGCTCGACGAATCGAGGGAAGGTGGCTTTCACACTCATCTGATCCGCATCGCCGGCATAGATCCCGGCCATGAGCGGCTCTAACACTCGCTCGAACGCTTGCGACCCGAATCGCCGCCGGAAAAAAGATGCGAGCGATTCATCCCCTTGTGCGGGACCGCGCGGGACCACCACGTCCAGCCCCATGCGCGCCAGTCCGGTCCAACTCAGGAGGCCGCTCCGGAGAAACGGCCCCAACTGCTTCGGCACAAAGGTGATGAGCCCCTCGGGCAATTCATGCAATCGCCCACGCGAGAGAACAAACGCACGCTTGGCGGTCTCGTTGGTATTGATCAGTTGATCGGTCAGGCCCAGCTTCCGGCATAACTCCAGCCCGGCCTGCTTTTGCGAGAGGAAGGAGTCCGGCCCGGCTTCGGTCGTCAAGTCGCCGATTCGATGCGTCACGATCTTGCCGCCCCAGGATGGCCCGGCCTCCAACACAATGCAGCGGATATGCTGTCCGGCGGCAGCCGCTTGCTCCTGAAGAGAGAACGCCGTGGCTAGCCCCGAGATGCCGCCGCCGACGATGACGACTGTGCGAGGAGTGCTCACGAATTACTGCGCCTGAGACGATTGGTGGGCATCGATCACCGACACTAAGGTTTCAATCAGTGCCGGATCGGCGTTGAGCATGGGCATCCGTTCGAGTTGCATGCCCCTCTTCGCCGCCAACTGCTTCAATTCAATGTCGATATCGAACAACGTTTCTACATGATCGCAAATGAAGCCGATCGGCGCTACGAGCACCTGCCGATGTCCTTCGCAATGTAATGCCTCCAGCGCAGACTCCACGGTCGGACCCAGCCACGGCTCACTGGATCGGCCCTGACTCTGGTAGGCAAACCGCGTCGACTGGGATCCGAGGCAAGCCGTGATGGCATCGACCGTGCCTTTGACCTCATCGGGATAGGGATCTTTCATGGCCACGATCCGCTCCGGCAGACTGTGGGCCGTAAATAGAATCGGAACCTGGTTCCGGATGTCCGCGGAAAATTTCAGCAGCCCCTGCCGGATATTTTCAACAATCGCCGCGATCAGTTGCGGATGCCGGTTCCAGCTTCCCACATAGCTGACGGCGCAGGTGCTCTGCAGTGCGGAACGTGCCTCTTCCACCTTTTTCCGGTAGGCCCCGGTGCTCAACGAGGACTGCTGGGGCGCCATGCAAAGACCGATCACCTGGCCCGGCGCGTCGCCGAGCAGCTCGGCATAGGTTTCCTTGATGAAGGGATGCCAATGCCGCAAACCCACATACACCCGATACCGTGCGCCTCCAGACGCATTCAATCGGTGTTCAAGTTTCTTTGCGACCTCTTGCGTAATGCCGACTGCCGGCGACTTCCCACCGGTGGCGCGATAGCGTTCGCGGATTTCTTCGACGAGTTCGGGAGGGGTCGGACGCCCGCCACGGACATCCAGCAAGAAGGGCTCAACGTTGTCGAGGGAGTCGGGTCCTCCCATCGCCATCAGGAGAATCGCCGTCGGGTGTTGCGGAGTCGCCATCTCACTCCTCGTCATTCATCACACGTCAACTGGCAGAGTCCCCACGCTTGACGCAGGACGATTCACCATTATCGGATCTTAGCGTTGGCTGAGTTTGTGGATCATGTCGATCGTCGCCGCCACATGATCGACCGGTGTGGTCGGAAGAATGCCATGACCGAGATTGAAAATGTGGCCAGGCCGATTACCCGCACGCCGTAAGATATCTTCGACGCGGCGTTCAATTTCATGGAGCGGCGCAAACAGGACCAGCGGATCCAGATTCCCTTGCACGGCCCGATCATGTCCGACCATCGCCCAGGCTTCATCCAGATGGATGCGCCAATCGATGCCGATCACATCGCCGCCGGCCTCGCGCATCTGCCGGAGAATCGCGGTCGTGCCGGTGCCGAAGTGGATGAGGGGAACACCCTCGTGCTTGAGCCCATCGAAAATCAATTGGACATGAGGCTTCACATACTCGGCGTAATCCCCCGCCGAGAGACAGCCGACCCAGCTGTCGAAGAGCTGCACCGCCTGCGCCCCGGCTTGGATCTGCCGTCGCAGATACCCGGTGATGACCCGCGCGAACTTATCCATGAGCTTATGCCAGCTCGCGGGATCGCTGTACATCATCTGCTTGGTATGGAGATAGTTTCGCGATCCGCCGCCTTCGATCGCATAACTCGCGAGCGTAAACGGCGCACCGGCAAATCCAATGAGCGGCACGCGCCCGTTCAACGCCCGACGCGCTTGCCGGATGGCTTCAGCCACATACTCGAGCTCACTGCCATCCACCACTTTTAAGCGTTCCACCGCAGCACGGTCACGGACCGGATTGTGAATCACCGGGCCTTCCCCCTCGGCAAACTCCAGATTCAGCCCCATCGGCTCCAGCGGCAGGAGAATGTCCGCGAAAATGATGGCGGCATCGAGTGGAAAGCGGTCGATCGGCTGCATCGTGACTTGTGCGGCCAATTCGGGCGTCTTGCACAAATCGAGCATGGAATGTTTGGCCCGCAGTGCGCGGTATTCAGACATATACCGACCAGCCTGGCGCATAAACCAGACCGGCGTACAATCGACCGGCTCACGCCGGCACGCTTTGAGGAAACGATCGTTCATGAGTCGCGCATTTTAGAGACGCAGGGGCAAGAGTGTCAAATACAACCAAGACCGACGGATCACCTGCACAAAACAATAGACACGAATCTTTTATCACGCAGAATACGAATTGAAGAGAAGGGCCGACTGTTTCATTTTTTACCAGTCCATGTATAATGATCCTCTGATACCAAGCTGGCCCCTGTTAGCGCGAACGAGACATCCGGCATCGGCGGCCTGCCTTTTCAGATTTCCCCAAGTGCCCCGATCGTGGTGAGCATAATCGGGATCCTCCTACATGGCATCCCGTTGGCCATGCCGAAGTATCCCTGACCTGGAGGTAGCGAATGTCAGACGTGAGCACCTTACAACCGACCCGAGGCCAGGATCTGTGGCTGACCGTCCTCCGCTGGTTCGACTCCTGGGCGGGGCTGGAATACATGAAAACAGACGGCGTGCCGAAGATGGACTGGGTCCGCTGTTTCCCGTTGATCGCCGTCCACCTGATGTGCCTCGGGATTATCTGGGTCGGATGGAGCTGGACGGCTGTGGCGATCGCCGTGGCCTTTTACTTCCTCCGCATGTTCGCCATCACCGGCTGGTACCACCGTTATTTTTCACACCGGACGTTCAAAACCTCGCGCGCCGTGCAGTTTGCCTTTGCCCTGCTGGGAGGTTCTTGCGCCCAACGCGGCCCGCTCTGGTGGGCCGGCCATCATCGACATCACCATATCGCATCCGATACACCCGATGACGTCCATTCTCCGCGTCACGGAGGATTTCTCTGGTCGCATATGGGGTGGTTCACGTCGCAAACGCACTTTGCGCCGCGCCTGAAAAACATTCAGGACTTCGCGAAATTCCCGGAACTTCGTTTCCTCGACCGATTTGACATCCTCATGCCGACCGTTGCGGGGTTCGGCATGTTCGGACTCGGGAAATTGCTCGAAGCCTATGCTCCGGGTCTCGGCACCAACGGTCCGCAAATGCTGATCTGGGGATTCTTCGTTTCAACCGTCGCCCTCATCCATGGCACCTGCACGATTAATTCACTCTCCCACGTCTACGGCTCACAACGATACGTGACCGGCGACGACAGCCGGAACAATTTCATTCTCGCGCTCATTACGATGGGCGAAGGCTGGCACAATAACCACCACTACTATCCCGCCTCAACGAGGCAGGGATTCTACTGGTGGGAAGTCGACATGACCTACTACTGCCTGAAGATGATGGAGAAAGTCGGGCTGGTGTGGGACATTCGCGATGTGCCGGACTACGTGCGGGAAGGGAAGAGCAAACAGGACACGCTCAACGCCTGATTTGAGGGTGCGCCTTCTCCGCTTAGACCCAGTCGGATTCCTCCGGTGCGGACTTCGTTGTCACATGGCCGGCGAGCGAAGCTCGTATGCGCTGGCTCTGCGTATCAAGGGCTAACGCGGCATCCCCTTTTACCATCCACGCATCTTCCGGCTCCAGCTCGAAGCGGTAGTGATTCTTCCGCAGCGAAAACCACTCGATGTAGGGATGCGGCACCAGATTGGGATGCGGATCGAAGGACATGAGATTCACGTCGCCGATCTGCGGGTTTTCCATGTCCCCGATGACCTGCCCGGCCACATCATCGTCCTCAAAGTGCCGGTTACGAAACTGAATCAGCTGCCCGGCAATCTCACCTTTAAAATTTCCACGTAAATAGACTTCGACCGGCCCGATCACGGCAAAGGTAATGCAGCCGACGACCGTCCCCTCGACCCGATTATCCAAAAATCCTTCCTGTACCCACCGGCCATTCCCGAATTTTTGCGCCATGCTATGACCCTTTCATTACGCTGCCGGTGAGGTTCGAAGCGGGCGATCGGCTTCAGCTACGGTTGCCCCCAGCGAACCAATAATTACCGCGATCAAAATCAATCCGCTCCCGAGCCACCCCAGCCAGTCGAGCGACTCCCCCAGAAAATACCACGCCAGCCAGGCCGCGTAGGCCGGCTCAAGGGAAAAAATAAGCGCCACCTGTTGCGCAGGGAGCAACTGCTGCGCCCACATCTGTACGGCAAAGGCCAGCGTCGCCAAAACTCCGGTGACCCCAAGGCCGATCATCAACACCGTCGTGGGCTCAAACGCGCTTAACGTCGGATGCTCCCAGGCCATGGCCACCAACATGAGTCCGGACATGGCGACCAACTGCCAGACAAACAACGACGTCGCATCCAACTCTCGCGTGTACCGCTCCAGACACGCCATGTGGGCGGCAAATGCCAGGGCGCACCCGAGCGTGAGCAGGTCTCCGAGATTGACGATCGTAGTCGGCTTAACCAAACACCACAACCCGACGGTCGCGATCCCAGCCGCAACCCACGATCGCGGGCCGAAACGCCGCAAGATGAGCGGAACGAACACGACATAGAGCGTCGTGATAAAGGCAGAATTAGACGCCGTGGTGTATCCGAGCCCCACGGTTTGCAGCACATAGCCAAGAAAGAGCCATCCGGTCGCGATCGCGCTGGCTCGGAGGACCGCCCTGTCCATCGAGACCGGGCGAGCCATCAGAACCAGGCATAGCCCCACGAGTGCCGCACCGAGGAGAAATCTCAAGAAAAGGAACGACAAGGGGGGAATTTGGTCAAGCGCCGCTTTCGTCGCAGGAAAGGTCGCTCCCCAAATGAGAGTGGTCAGAAGTAACGCAAATCGGGGCATGGGATTGAAAGAGCACTGAGACTTGGGTGATGAGTGCTGGGCTTGAATCTCAGAGAATGACTCAGGACCGAGCACTCAGAACTCGGCACTGCCTCTTACGGTCGACACAACGCACAGCGCCGCTGCACGTTCGTCCCGGCCTGCTCCATGGCCCGAAGGGCTCGATCTTTATCGGGGTAATCGAACCACCCTCCCTCCCAAAAGTCACTGGAGAAGACATTCGCGGGAACTTCCGAGCAACGTTCTTTATGAAGTGTCACGCGATCAATGGAGCGGGCGATATGGACCCAATAAATCATGACGGCCAATCTACACTGGAAAGGGAGTGCCGGACGGAATCACCGAGGCGTTGCTTCGATGACCCCGCCCGACAATCGAATTACGGAACGAGAATCCACTCGTCTTTTTCGATCACGACCTTGACGCCGGTCTCCAACTTCTTCACATCGTCTTTGTCGAAGAGCCGCATATACCGTTCAATGCGATCCTCGTCATCAATGCGCTCTTCCTGCATCATCCCGTTGTTCCCTTTGTACTTTCTAATCAACACCGACATCGACAGCCTCCTGTGATTCACTCTGGCAGTTCAACTACTTGGTTGTGTACAATAAGATAAAGTTCGTCGGCCGGTCAAGGGCACCGGTGTGGTATTTGCCGGGATTCCTCCGTGTGTGAAATTCATCGACGGTGCGGATCTGCCAAGAGAAAGGGAACTCGATCATGCCTGTGTATGAGTATCGGTGTGGGCAATGCTCAAAAGCATTCGAGGCCACGCAGTCCGTCCATGCGCGACCGGAAGATACCGAATGTCCGTTCTGCCAGGCCCAGGACGCCACGCGGCTCCTCTCCTCCTTTGCCTCAACCGTCAAAGGCGATCACAAACCGGGCTTCGCAGAAATGAAGGCCGGCTCGATGCTCAACGAGCGCATGGACCGATTCGCCAAACTCCCCCCCTTGAACGCCAAGCGCAACGTTCCCCAGCCCAATGCCGCGTCGACCTCCGATTCCGGATCGGGCCCAGGGGCAGACTCCTAGCACATGACCACCAGGTGGCACTCATATCGACTCAGTCACGTCTCGACCACAAGGGAGCTGGCATGATCGTCAGACTGCTGTGTGCCTGCTGGGTAAGCGTCGTAGCTCTCGTGGGCTTCTCTTCCCTTGCCCATGCAGAAGTGGCGGGAAGCCTGGTGATCGCGGGCAACGGGCCGGAGAACACCACCATTGAAGCACTGGCGCACGCCTTTGAGAAAGCGAACCCCCGGGCCTACGTCGATCTCCTGTGGGAAGACAACTCCAAGCCAGTCGACATGGTGAAGTCCGGACAGGCCCATATCGCGATCACAGGATCGGAGGATCCAACCCTGGCCGGCAAACAGATTGGATGGGACGGGATCGGCATCCTCGTCCACCTCTCCAATTTCACCAAGGAAATCACCAAGCAGCAGGTCGCTGAGCTCTTTTCGGGGAAATTCACGACCTGGGCAGACGTCGGCGGGCCGGACACGCGAATCCTCCTGATCGACCGCCCGCGCAATCAGAATATCCGCGAGGCATTTGAGTCACAACTAGGCATTGCAGGAAAGATCCCGGAGACAGCCAAAATCATCGGCCATGATGATAAAGCTGTGAAGACGGTGGTCGGCACACTCCCGCCGCTCTCCGCCGTCACCTATATTTCACTGAGTACCGGCCTCTCAGTCGTCTCTACGGGAGTTGCCGTGCGCCTGCTCCCGGTCGATAAGATCGAGCCGGAAGCGCCGACCGTCAAAGACGGCCGCTACCCGCTGCGCCGGCCGATCATGCTGCTCTCCAAGAAAGAGGCGAATCCTCTCGTCGAAGCATTCGCGCAGTTTGCACTGTCCGCTGCCGGGCAAGCCATCATTGCCGAAACCTATGTGCCGATGCCGAGTCACTAGCAGGCTGCGGAAAACCCGGTTGATACCACAGATGCGCCAAGATTTTTCAGTGTGGGGCCAAGTCCAGAACCACCGCAGGATGCTTAAAAAGGAGGTCCATATGCAGTCCCGTTCTTTATTCGTTCTCTTCATGCTCTTTGGACCGCTCGTTATCCTTCCGCTCTCGTCCCCCCAAGCCGCAGCGGAAGACAATAACGGAGCCTTTGTCGATGGCGCGGGATTTACGCTGTACGGCACGGAATCCATTAAGGGGTCGGGCTCCGATAAAGTAGAGCAAGATCCGATCTGCGATCGGAGCAAGCGCCCGAAAATCTTCAAGGTCCAGCCGGACGAAGCGAAACCCGGCCAGAAAGTCACGATCACGGGCGAGAATTTCGGCAGCAAAGAATGTTTCCGCGGCGTGGCCTTCAGCGCAGCCGGGCCGACCAAGATCGACTACACCTTCGTCAACGACACGACTATCGAAGCCACGGTACCCGATGTGAAAGCGGGTATGTCGTTCATCGACGTCGTCGCCGGCGGCGGCAACGCCCGGTCCAAAGGATTCTTAGTCCAGGCCAAGTAACCCGTTCAGGACGATTTCCATTCGGGGAGAGAGAGAAAACCTCTCCCCGAATAGCCCTGATTCCATCTCCTCTACCCGCCCCCAATCCCTCGACAGGACTTTTGACTCTATGCTAGGTTACGCGCTCCCTTGCGCCGGATTTGGCCGTGTGCGGGGTCTGCTGTGAGTCAGGTCGATGCTCGTATGTTTAAGAAAATTCTAGTCGCGAATCGCGGCGAAATCGCCATGCGTATCATCCGCGCCTGCCGCGAGCTGAATATTGCTACGGCCGCCATCTATTCAGAAGCCGATTCGACCGGCATCTACGTCAAAAAAGCCGATGAAGCCTACCTGGTCGGTCCCGGCCCCGTGAAGGGCTTCCTCGACAAGCAACAGATCGTCGATCTGGCTCTCAGGATCGGAGCGGATGCCATCCATCCCGGATACGGCTTTCTTTCTGAAAACGCGGAGTTTGCCGAGCTGTGCCAGGCGTCGGGAATCACCTTCATCGGTCCCTCCCCCTCCGCCATCAACGCGATGGGCAGCAAGATCAAAGCCCGCGACCTCGCAAAAGAAATCGGCGTTCCGGTCGTCCCTGGTACCGAAGGCGGCGTCACGGATATCAAAGAGGCCCTGGCCTTCGCCAAAGAAGCCGGCTATCCGGTCATGATCAAAGCCAGCGCCGGCGGCGGCGGACGCGGACTCCGCGTCGTCCGGACAGATGCCGAGCTGCGTGAAAATATGGAAGTGGCCTCCCGCGAGGCATTGGCCGCTTTCGGCGACGGCGCTGTCTTCATCGAAAAATACGTCGAGCGCCCCCATCACATCGAATTCCAGATCCTCGCGGACAAACACGGCAATACCATTCATCTGGGCGAACGGGACTGCTCCATCCAACGCCGCCATCAGAAGCTGATTGAAATCGCGCCGTCGCTGATCCTGACCCCGCGCCTGCGAGCCGAGATGGGCGCCTCCGCCATCCAGATCGCGAAAGCCGTTTCCTACGACAACGCCGGCACCGTCGAGTTCCTGCTCGATCAAGACGGCCGGTACTACTTCATGGAGATGAACCCGCGCATTCAGGTCGAGCATACGGTGACCGAACAGATCACCGCCATCGACATCGTGCGCAATCAGATCTCGATCGCCGCCGGGAAGCCGTTGGAGATTCAGCAGTCCGACGTCACGTTGCAGGGTTTCTCCATTCAGTGCCGCATCAACGCCGAAGACCCGCGCAATAACTTCCGGCCCTGCACCGGCACCATTACCGCCTATCTGTCGCCCGGCGGCATCGGCGTCCGCATCGACGGCGCCGTGTATAAGGACTACACCGTTTCGCCCTACTACGACGCGCTGCTGGCGAAGTTGACCGTCCGCGGACGGACGTGGGAAGAAACCGTGAGCCGTATGCGCCGGTCCCTGGAAGAATATGTGCTGCGAGGCGTCAAGACCACCATCCCCTTTATGAAGGCGATTATGCAGGATCAGGACTTCCGGGCCGGACGGTTCGATACCTCCTATCTTGATACGCATCCGGACCTCTTCAACTACGACGACGTGGAACAGCCGGAAGACCTGGTTCTGGCCATCGCTGCGGCTATCGCCGCCTACGAAGGCCTCTAGCCGGGTTGGCCGAAACCACCTGACAACACACGCACCACACCTATTTAAGGGCACGCAACGACGATGGCGGCACGAAAACCAGCAAAGTCAAAGAAAGCAGTGATCAATAAACCCGCTCGCGGACCGGTCGTGCGCACCTCGCGGACGAAGACAGCCAAACCGGCCGAGGTTCAACTTCAGCCCTCCCCCGGACACAAGGTCCTGATCACCGATGTCGCCCTGCGCGACGGGCATCAATCCCTCCTCGCCACGCGCATGCGCACCGAAGACATGCTGCCGATCGCGCAAAAGCTGGACGCCGTCGGCTATTGGTCGCTCGAAGTGTGGGGCGGCGCCACGTTCGATACCTGTTTGCGCTTCTTGAAAGAAGATCCCTGGGAACGGCTTCGCGCGCTCCGTGCCGCTATGCCCAATACCCGATTGCAGATGTTACTGCGGGGGCAGAACCTCGTCGGCTACCGGCATTATGCCGACGACGTCCTGGAGCGGTTCATCGAGCGATCCGCAGCTAACGGCATCGACGTCTTCCGCATCTTCGACGCCCTGAACGACGTCCGCAACATGGACCGCGCCATTCGGGAGGTCAAAGCCTGCGGCAAGCACGTCGAAGCGGCCATTTCATACACCGTCAGCCCGGTCCACACCGTCGACCGGTTCGTGAGCATGGCCAAACAGCTGGAAGATCTCGGCACCGATACGCTGTGCGTCAAAGACATGGCCGGCCTGCTGGAGCCGATGGAGGCCTATCACCTCATCAAGCGCCTGAAGAGCGCCGTGAAGGTCCCGATTCATTTGCACTCCCACTACACCTCCGGCATGTCCTCCATGTCCGCCCTCATGGCGATCCTCGGCGGGCTCGATATGCTCGACACCGCCATGTCTCCGCTCGCCGGCGGAACGTCGCACCCGGCGACTGAAACGCTCGTCGCAGCATTGAAGAACACGCCCTACGACACCGGGCTGGACCTGGCCACCTTCCTGCCGATCACCGAACATTTCCGGACCGTGCGCCGCAAGTATCGCCAGTTCGAAAGCGATTTCACCGGGGTCGATGCCGAAATCCTGACGTCGCAGATTCCCGGCGGCATGCTGTCGAACCTGGCGGCACAATTGACGGAACAGGATGCGCTGGATCGCATGAAGGAAGTGCTCGATGAAGTCCCGCGCGTCAGGAAAGACATGGGCTATCCGCCGCTGGTCACGCCGACCAGCCAAATCGTCGGCACGCAAGCCACGCTGAACGTGCTGACCGGCGAGCGCTACAAAGTCATCACGACCGAAACGAAGAATTATTTTCTCGGACTCTATGGCCGCGCTCCTGGACAGGTCGATCGTGACATCCAGACCCGGGCCATCGGCGATGAAGAGCCCATCAAGACCAGGCCCGCCGACCGGCTGGAGCCCGAATTGGAAGCCAGCAAGAAAGAGATGCCGGCCTCGGCCGAGTCGGTGGAAGATCAGCTCTCGTTCGTGCTCTTCCCCGCCATCGCGCGTGACTTCTTTGAGGCCCGGGAAAAGGGCGAGCTGGCTCCGGAACCGCTGGAGACAACACAGGCCAAAGGTCCCGCCGTGGCCGGCGAGCTGCATCTGGCTCCGGTTGAATTCAACGTGACCGTCCACGGCGAAAGTTACCATGTGAAACTCTCCGGCTCAGGCCGCAAGGTGGACGGACGGAAGCCCTACTACATCCGCGTGAATGACAAGCTGGAAGAAGTGTCGCTGGAGCCGATCCAGGAAGTGCTCGCCGGCGTCCCGGAGGCGCCAGACACCGGCACAGGCGCGAAACCCAAGCGCCCGCGCCCGTCCAAACCAGGCGATGTCGCGCCACCGATGCCGGGCCGTGTCGTAAAAATCCTGGTCGCGAAAGACGATCGCGTGAAAACCGGCGACCCGCTCCTGATCATCGAGGCCATGAAAATGGAGAGCCGGGTTCCCGCCCCGATCGACGGCAAAGTATCGGCCATCCTCGCGGCGGAAGGCGACAACGTCAAGACCGACGAGACCGTCATCCAGTTGGAATAAATCGACCGGCGCCACCCACGTCCGGGGTTGTCTGTGCAGGCCTTCCTTCGAATCATCATCGGTGGAATTTTCTGCATGCTCGCTGCATCCTGCACCACGCCCGATACATTGCCACTCTGGTTCGACGCCGTCGAACACCTCCCCGTCAACAGCGTCACCGTTCAGGGTCAGCGCATCGCCTACCTCGACCGGGGGGCCGGCCCAGTCGTTGTCCTGATCCACGGGTTCGGCGGATCCATGTGGCAGTGGGAACATCAACAAGCTGCGCTCGAACGACACTTCCGGGTCATTACACCGGATCTTCCCGGATCAGGCCTCTCCGACAAACCGGACATCGCCTACACACCGGAGGAGATGCTGCAATTTCTGATTGGATTCCTGGATGCCCTGCGAATTCCTCAAGCCTCATTGGCGGGCAATTCCATGGGAGCAGGACTCGCCATCGGCATGGCATTGGATCACCCGGATCGGGTGTCAAAACTTGTGCTGATCAGCGGGCTCCCGCCCCGGGTCATGGAACACTTGACCAATCCCTCGATCAAACGCGCCCTGACCACCAGTACGCCGTCCTGGCTCGTCTCGTTCGGGAACTGGCTGTTCGGCGGCCTCATGATCGACAAAATTCTCAAGGAGATCGTCTATGACCATACGCTCCTCACCCCGGCAGTCCTCGAGCGATCGAATAGAAATCGCCAGCGGCCAGGCTTGATCAAGCCGCTGATGACCGTGGGGGACAATCTGCCGGCCTGGGAAGAGCGCTATGCCCCGCGCATCACGACGATTCCCCATCCCACCCTGATTGTCTGGGGTGAGGAGGATCGCGTGTTCCCCCTCAAAGCCGGCAGACGGCTGCACGACCTCATCCCACAGTCGACGTTTGCCAGCATCCCCAAGGCCGGCCATATTCCTCAATGGGAGCAACCGGAACTCGTAAACGCGCAGCTCCGGTCGTTTCTCCAGCCTTGAGCGCCCGACAGCGGCAGGATATACTTCCAAGAGGATTTTCTCCCTCACTACTGCGGAGTGCATGATGACAACACGCGGCCTTCAGATTCTCATCGTCAGCTTGCTCCTCACCAACGGACTCACCGGCTGCGGAAGCTCCGGTCGACTCCTGGACTCAGGCTTCCCCTACAAAAATCTGCCCGTGGCCGACGGCAGTGTCGCCGCCGGAGAGGGCCATTCCGTCCTCTTCAAAGGCAGCCCTTTAATGCTGTCCGGCACCGGCGTCAAAGTCGGAGATCACCTGCGCGACGTGAAACTGACCGACCGGGACCTCGCCTTGGTCAACATCGCCCATACCGCCGGATCCGGGAAAGTCCGGATCATCAGCGTGGTCCCCTCGCTCGATACGAAGGTCTGCGAGCAGCAAACCCACCAGCTCAGCGAAAAGAATCATGGGTTGGATAAGATGGTCGAGCTCATCACCGTAAGCATCGACACCCCGTTCGCTCAGAAGCGTTTCGCGGAGGAGGCCAAGATTCGCAACGTCACGTTTCTCTCGGATTATCGCGGCGCCGACTTCGGGAAAACCCACGGCATCTTTCTGCGCGATCCGCATATCCTGGCGAGAACCGTCATGGTCGTCGACGCACAGAACGTGATCCGCTATCTGCAAATCACCCCGGAGCTCGCCCAACTCCCCGATCTCGACGAAGCCTTCAAGTTCGCCCGCTCCCTGGTGACCACCAGCTGAGATGGCCAACTACGACCTCCTCGTGATCGGCACTGGCCCCGCCGGGCAAAAAGCCGCCGTGCAGGCGGCCAAACTCGGCAAGAGGGTCGGCATCATCGAGCGGAAAGCCGTCGTCGGCGGCGTGTGCATCAACACCGGCACGATCCCCAGCAAATCGCTCCGCGAGGCCGTCCTCTATCTATCCGGCTTTCGGCAACGCACTCTCTACGGGTCAGAGTATCGCGTCAAAGACACGATCACGATCGAGGACCTGATCTTCCGGGCCACCCACGTCATTACCAACGAAATCCGGATCGTCCAGGATCAGATGCGGCGCAACTCTGTCGACATGATCTATGGCACCGCCAGCTTCGCGGACCCACACCGGCTGCGCGTACAACAGACCTCCGGGACCGTCGAGCATACCGCCCACTTCATCGTCATCGCCGTCGGAACCGAGCCGGCCAGGCCGCCCGAAATCCCCTTCGACGAAGAATCCATCATCGACACCGACGGACTCCTCACGCTCAAACGCATTCCGCAGTCCATCGTAATCGTCGGGGGTGGCGTGATCGGGACGGAATACGCGTCCATCCTGGCGACCATGGGGGTGCCGGTCATTCTGATCGATAAACGCCCGCGCTTATTGGAGTTCGTCGATGCGGAAATCATCGACACACTCCAGCGGCAGATGAAAGAGATCGGCGTGACCCTGTACCACGAGGAAGAAGTCGTCAGCATCCAGAAAGAAGCGAGCGGCCGGATTGCCGTCACCCTGCAGAAGGCCAAACCCATTTCGGCAGGCACCTTGATGTATGCCATCGGGCGAGTCGGTGCCACCCGCGATCTCCGGCTTGAGCACATCGGCCTCGCGCCGGACAGCCGCGGCCGGCTCGCGGTCAATGAACACTTTCAAACCGCCGTCTCGCACATCTACGCGGCCGGCGACGTCATCGGCTTTCCTGCGCTCGCCTCTACGTCGATGCAGCAAGGCCGACATGCAGCCTGCCATGCATTCGGCCAGCCGGATCGCACCGACAATGCCCTATTACCTTATGGAATTTATTCGATCCCGGAAATGTCGATGGTCGGCCGCACTGAAGAAGACCTCACCAAAGACCAGGTTCCTTTCGGCACCGGGGTCGCTCACTACAAAGAAATCGCCCGCGGGCAATTGATCGGCGACGAAATGGGCATGCTGAAACTGCTATTCCATCGGCACACACGTGAGCTCTTGGGTGTTCACGCCATCGGCGAAGGTGCGACCGAGCTGATCCACATCGGGCAAGCCGTGATGGCCTATCACGGTCGCATCGAGTATTTCATCGACACGGTCTTCAACTATCCAACTCTGGCCGAATGTTATAAAGTCGCTGCGCTGGACGGCATCAACCGGCTGCCGCGCCCCTGGCCGCCAGCGCTGTGACGCGTCGCGAGTAACGAGTAGGGAAGAAGGGAACTCCATGTCATTTACGAATCACCTGCGGCAGCTTGCCACATCCAGCTGGGAGGCCCAGTTCACCCATCCATTCGTCGTTGCCCTGGGTAACGGGACGCTGCCGGAGCGGAAATTCAAATACTACATTCTGCAGGACGCCAGATTTCTCGGCGACCTCTCACGGGTGTTCGCCGCAGGGGCGGTGAAGGCTCCAGATGCGGACAGCGCACTACGGTTTGCCAAGCTGGCGGAAGAAACCATCGTGGTCGAACGTAGCCTCCACGAAAGTTATGGAACCCAGTGGAAGATGACTGCGAAGCAGATGACCTCCGTGCCGATGGCCCCCACCAACTATGCCTATACCCGCCACATGCTGAACGTGGCACAGAGCGGATCGGCCGCCGAGATTACCGTCGTCGCCCTTCCCTGCGCGTGGATCTACTGCGTCGTCGGGCAGCATCTGTTAAAGAAGGGACCGCCTAAGAAGAATCATCCCTACCGCAACTGGCTCATGCTTTACGCCTCGCCGGAATTCGCCGAAGTGCAACAATGGATGCGCAAGAAAGTGGATCAGTGGGCCAAGACCGCAGGCGTTGAAGAAAAACGCCGAATGGAAGAAGCTTTCATCATCAGCTCCCGCTACGAATGGATGTTCTGGGAGATGGCCTGGAACGAAGAAAAATGGCCGGTGTGAGGAGAGAGATGGCTGGCAGCAGGACTGTTCCAGTGCTCGCGCAACGCGCGGCCTCAGAAGGCCCTCGTTGCATGCGCGCAGTTTGGCCTACCCCTACTATCTGCCCAACAAATTCATCCGGCAACAGAAAGCGGAAGGTGAAAAATTAGAACGAGGGAATAGTGGTCTAAATCCTAGGACATACTAAAATGAGCACGCATCAATCATTGTGGAAATTATGGCTTTAACTCTTGAGGAAAAGCGTCAGGCGTTGATACGAGCACTGAGAAAAGACGCTGACCTCCACGAGAAGGGTCTTTTCAAACAACTTGGGAGCGACTTCGACCAACTGGATGTAGAAGCCAATGGGGTATTCGAGGACGCCAGGGTACAACAAGCATTTGGCATTGCTTGGAATCTCTGGGACTCCTGGGTAGATGAAAGCAACCATTGTTTCCCAGGATTCTATGAAGGCATCGCAAAAGATCATTGGCCAGCCATAGCAAGGCAAGTAGCAGAAAACTTGGAGGATGGAAATGAGGTTATAGATCCTCTA
Organism: Nitrospira sp.; assembly: GCA_030653545.1. NCBI lineage: Bacteria > Pseudomonadati > Nitrospirota > Nitrospiria > Nitrospirales > Nitrospiraceae > Nitrospira > Nitrospira sp. The sequence continues at coordinate 120,196 of JAURZE010000007.1, forward strand.
CTGCTGAGACACTTCGTTCTTTACCCCACCATCCCCTTCAAAGAGAGAATGAAACAGCTGTGGCCGAGGTGATTCAGCGACAAGTAGCTCCATGGCGACGCAAGACATTCGGACTTACGCGCAGGCCTGACTAAGGCTTGAGAAGGTTTAAACTAGCGCATTGATTGCTTGCTAGTGTGCAAGCAGTGCTGAAGCTTCTGGATTAGGGCTCCAGACGAAGAAGGCGAGCTGTGTGATGAACTGTGAGGATATGGATCTCGTCGTGAATAAGGCGATACACAATCCGGTAGGTTCCATGAATCACTTCTCGCACGGCTGGATCGTTGACCTCTGGAACGATACGCCCAGACTGTGGAAAAGCAGGCAATCGTTCAACCGAAGCAATCAGTTGTTGAGTAACGAGCAGTGCGTAGTGGGGAGAATCCTGCGCGATGAATTGTCTGATCGACTGGACATCTTCAATTGCCCGGCGAGTCCAGACCAGCGGCATCATTTGAGAAACTGACGAACCGCCTCGGCGTGGGGAACTGTTTCACCGGCATCCGACTGCCGGAGGCCCTCTTCGACTTTCGCCAGAAAGCAAAGCCGTTCGATGGCATCTTCAAGCGTGGCGGTGTCTGGAAGCCCCTCAACGGCTTGAAGAATCTTCTGTTTGACCGTTCCGGTTACCATAGTAATCACCTCTTACAATCCGCACTCTAGGACACTTTCTCTGATGCGTCAACGTTCAGACGCCTGATCCCGGCGTTAGAGCGATCGCCTGTCAAACCAGTACCCACTGTACTAGTTACCCCCTATTGAGCTCTAGACACCTAGCCCAACCTGAGTATAATGGCCCCACTCGTATGATTAGACAGTGTCTCGCCATAGCAGGACTCCTCTGCAGCACGCTGCTTGCCACTCACGTCTTCGCAGCCGGAGGCTATGAAGAAAGCCTCAAGCTCTTGGCTGACGGAGTGATCGCCGAATCGTTGAAAGCCAAGAAGGAACGCCTGGCCATTATCGACTTCACGGATGCCAAGGGCGCCGTCACGCAGATCGGACAGTTTTTAGCAGAGGAACTCGGCACACAGCTATTGGTAGCAGGCGAACTGAAGGTTGTGGAACACAAGCTCGTCAGCTCCACGCTCAAAAAACGACACATCACCCAGATCGAGGCAACTTCCCCCAAAGCCCTGAAGGGGGCGGCGAAGGCCATCCGCACTGACGTCTTCGTCATGGGGTCTTACCTCGACGCTCCAGAAGGAGTCCTGGTCACCGTGAAGCTCATCAACCCGTCGAATGCCCAGGCGATCGGGGCGGCGCGGGGCATGATCCCGAAAGCCGGACCGCTGGGCGAACTGGTCAAAGAATTCAATAAGCCGCCGGTAGTCAAAGTAGAGCCACCGAAAGGGCCGACCGCCCCGGAAGGATTGGGCTTCCATCGAAACGAATTCTATGAACTGGTCGTACGGGCGCTGAGCCGGCAGGACAATCGGATCCGGATGGATCTGACGATTGAAAACCGGTCTCCACGCGATGTAAAACTGCTCTGCCTCCTCCAAAATACCGTGTTGAGGGACGACCAGGGAGGGCAGTGGTCACAAAGTGTCGAAGGGAATCGCGAGGGGCTCTGCACCAGAGGCATCGAACTCTCGCCGCGGGAGAAAGATCGAGCGGTGCTGACCTTTGTTGCGCCGGCTGACTCCACGGCAGTGTCGCAATTCACCTTCTCCTTTCATGAAAAGTCGCCTCGCCGGGATGCCGCGTTTACAATCGAAGGCCTCGCCGTTGAGACATCGCCGACTCCGGTTACCCCAGCGACCCCTTAACGAATCGGAACTATCATGGCTGCACGCACCTTAAAGCAAGTTCTCACGATCGCCGGGTCCGACTCAGGCGGAGGCGCCGGGATCCAGGCAGATCTCAAATCCATGTCGGCCAACGGCGTCTTCGCCATGTCGGTGATTACCGCCGTCACGGCGCAGAACACGGAAGACGTGACCGATGTGTTCGAGCTGCCGACCTCCATCATCGCCTCGCAGCTCGACGCCGTCTTCGACGACTTCGACGTCGCAGCCGTCAAAACCGGCATGCTCTCCTCTACGGCGATCGTCGAGCTCGTGGCGAAAATGCTGGCCATCCAAAAAGTGACGAATCTGGTCGTCGACCCGGTGATGATCTCCAAATCCGGCCGTGCGCTTCTGAAGCCGGAGGCCATCGACGCCCTTAAGAAGCTGCTCTTCCCGCTCGCGCTCGTCGTGACCCCCAACATCCACGAGGCACAGCAGCTGTCCGGCATCGCCATCAGCAACCTGGCCGATGCAAGACGTGCGGCCAAGATTATTCACGGCTTCGGCTCCCAATTCGTGTTGATCAAGGGCGGCCACCTGCTCACTGAACGCGCCACCGACCTCCTCTATGACGGCCGGTTTTTCAATATCTATAAAGGCGAGTTCATCGACACGCCCCATACACACGGCACAGGCTGCACCTTCGCCTCGGCGCTCGCCGCGCAACTGGCGCGCGGCAAAGCGATGACGGATGCGGTGCAGGCCGCAAAGACCTATCTCACGGAAACGATCCGCCATAGCCTTGCCATCGGACACGGCACCGGCCCGACCAATCACTTCTACTTTCTCGAAACATAGGACCCACGATGTCGCGACTTCCTGGACGGCCGCTCACGTTCCTTCTGACCGGATTCTCCTGGCTGGTGCTGGCGTCGCTCGTCGGGCTCGCCATCCTGGTCGGCCTGGTTCGCGGCACACCGCTCCCTCATTGGATACGCCATGCCCACGTGCACGCGGCCCTCGTGGGCGGCGTGGCACAAATGATTCTGGGCGCGTTACTGATCTTCATCTCGCCGCTCCTCCTGACAGGCCGGACACAACGCGAGTCGCACCCGCTCCTATTTGTCACGATCAACGGGAGCGCCGCGGGAATGGTCGCGGGATTCGGACTCCACAACTACACAGTGATCGGTGTCAGCGGGTTCTTCGTCATCGCGTCATTTCTCTGGATTGCACGCGATACCTGGCTGCAAGCCAGACAGAGCCTCAATGCCCCTCCGCTGAATCTCTGGTATTACGCGCTGGCGGGGCTGGCGCTCTTCGGCGGATTGGCCTGCGGGGAAACCATGGCCTTTGCATGGGCACAACAATCGTTCGGCTACATCCGACTCGCACACATCCACCTCAACATTCTTGGATTCATCACCCTGGCAATCCTCGGCACCATGCATAATCTGCTGCCGACCGTCTTAAACGCGCCGCTGTCCAGTCCGCGGCTCGCCCGGGTCGTCATGTGGCTGTTCCCGCTGGGATTAGCGGTACTGATTACGGGATTCATGAATTCCTCGGTAGCGATCGAGATGGCCGGAGGTAGCGTGCTGGTCCTCAGTGGCGCCCTCTACGCCTTCAATCTCTTCACCACCTGGTTACGGTCGAGCCATCAGGGGAGTGCCGCATCGGATCACCTCCTGGTCGCCACGTTCTTCCTGGTGCTGACGCTGGTGCTCGGCGTGCTTGTGGCCGCCAACAACCTCACGGGCACTCCCGTCATGCCCTTCGGGTCGCTGCACTTAGTGGCCTACACGCACATGGCGCTGATCGGATTTGTTCTGCAAACAATCGTGGGTGCCCTCTCCCATCTCGTTCCGGTGACACTGGCCGTGCGCCGCGTGCCGAGCCCGAAGAAACGAGGCCCCTATCTCGAGCACCTGACAAGCGTCATCAATCGCTGGAGAACTCTGCAAGTGGCAAGCCTCAGCCTGGGCACAATGGGATTAGCTCTGCTCGCATCACTCACCTGGAATGTGCCCCTATCATCGCCTTACATCCAAAGCGCCATGTGGGCTTCATGTGGGCTGTTGCTGACCGGCCTGACTATCTTCTCCGTCAAACTGGTCACCGTCCTCTGGACCGAACCGGAACAGACCGTGGGCTCTTCAACCTGAGTACCTGGCACTACATCGAATAACCGGCTCTGCGAGAATCGTCCGCCATGGAACAGGATCTTTCGTTTTCAGACCCTCACGGCCACCGCGTAGCCGCAGTCCTGACGGCTCCTGCCAGTGCGACAGAGCGAATCGCCATCCTGTGCCATGGTTTTCTCTCCGGAAAGCGCAGCACGACCAATAAAACACTGACTCGCCTCCTCAACGCACAGGGCATTGCCACCTTGGCCTTTGATTTTTTCGGACAGGGAGACAGCGAAGGACCCTTCGAGGCGCTCACCACGACGACCGCGGTGGCGCAAGCACAGGCAGCCCTGGATCTCGTCCGGCAAAAAGGTTTCAGACGGCTGGGGCTGATGGGCTCCAGCTTCGGAGGACTGGTCGCCACGTTAACAGCGGCGCAGCGTCACGATCTGGCCTGCCTGGCCTTAAAATGTCCCGTGGTCGACTTTGCCGAGGAACTGCGGCTGACGCTCGGAGATGCGGAGATGGCGGCGTGGCAATCGACCGACACCATCCCCAATATCATGGGGGGGGCTGAACGCATCCGGCTCCGCTACGCTTTTTATGAAGACTGTCTTCGCCGCATTGCCTACGAGCCGGCAAAGACGATCACTGCGCCGACCCTGATCGTCCAAGGGGATCAGGACGAGTGCGTGCCCTTACACCAGAGTCACCAGCTAGCCGCCGTGCTGACCTGCCCCAACCGTATGGAGCTCCTTCCAGGCGCCGACCACCAGTTCACGAAAGCTGCGGATTTTAGCCGGATGACGACTCTCATTGCGGATTGGCTCACCACACACCTGACATGATTCCAGAAGATGAGCGGCATGAAACAGTTCTGCGGCTCTATCCGATTTTTAAGGAAGAGGTTTATCGGCGGCGCGACCAGATGATGCGTTGGACCGCAATCGGAGCAGGATCGCTTGTCGGCATATTGAGTATCGTTCTCCTGGTACCCGCAGCACACTCGCTCTCACCGACCTCTCGACGACTCCTGGCCTGCGCCACACTCTTGTTGGCTCTCACCTATATGGGGATCATCTGGCAGCAGCACACCCGCCATCGGCAGGCCAAACAGCAACTCATCAAGATCGAGAAGACCCTGGGCCTCTTCGGAGAATTGCCCTCGCATCATGACAGCGCTCTCTACCCCGAAGACTGGCAGAATGAATGGACTCGCGATAGAAGTCTGCTGCAATACCTTACAATTCTCACTTTTCTGACCGGGATCGTTCTCGTCGCCATCCTCCAGCCGAACCTATAGTCACTCCCGACACCCCAACAGCCACGTAGGTAGCTTCGTGCCACCGTACCATTTCGTCCAGACAGAGCACGCCTTAGCTTCCATGGCCTACGTATTCCTTCACAAGTTCAAAATTATTTTCACATAACATCAACCAGTTATATTTACAATCTTCACAGAAATGGCAGACCGGCCATGGCACATCTATTGCTTAAATTAAGGACTCTTGTCATGCGAAGACGAACACAAAACAAATACAGGTTGATATGACGCTGCCCATCCCCATACACACAAATAGACCAACTGTCGCCCTCTCCACGTGCATGTGGCTCCTGGCCATGGTATTGCCAGCCCCTGCTCTTGCTGGGGAAACGGCTACCCCGAAACAGCATAGTCTTATTCACCGTCCTGACGCTCCGGCATTGCCGATCGTCCCTCGTCCAGAATCCGCAGTCATACCCTCCCGGCCTGTTGCAGCCATTGCGCCGGCAGTAACGACACCCTCCTCGCAGACACTCCACCATAAATTGACAAAAAAGCCGGCCTCGGCAGTCGTCAGCCCGCCTCTCGCGTCCGAACCAAGCCCTTCATCAAGGACAAGCTCAAGACTGTCTTCAGCAGGAAACATCCCGACCACGGCACCCCAAATCGGGTCAGAGAGTCCATCAAAGAGCACTCCGGCTCCGGTCGGTGACCGTACGATTCCTCCGATTGTTCCAATTGCCACGAGACCGCTTTCGATGTCTTCCCTGAGCAACATCGCAGCTCCAACGGCATCTCGTAATACGGCCGCAGCAGCTCCATTGGCGGCAGCCGCACAATCCGGTCTCCCCATAGCCAGCCTCGCGCCTTCCATGTCCCGGCTTGTCCAGATGAGCCCGGGGTTAGCAGGCTTACTACAACCGTCCGCGCCTGTGGTCACGCCCTCATCGACGACTCCGCCGCCCGCCACTCCACCCTCAACACCGCCCCCTGTATCCTCCACAGGAAGCGTTACCCTATCCTGGTCTGCAAACGGTGAAAGCGACTTGGCCGGGTATAAGATCTATTTTGGAACCGCCTCGGGGAATTACACCGTTTCGGGATCGCCCACGGTGATTGGAAAAGTGACCAGCTACACCGTCACCGGTCTCCAGCGAAACACCACCTACTTCTTCGCCCTCTCCGCCTACGACAGTGCCGGCAACGAAAGCGCGCTTTCAGCCGAGGCCAGCAAGAGCATTCTGTAACAGCTGCTAAAGACTGCTCTCAACTTCGCGTTGCTCTCTCCTCACCCACTTCCCAACATAATCCACAAATACTCCTGCATGTGGCTCTCAACGTGGGCCTTACGGAATGACCATTTTGAGAGCCTTTGAACAAGGATGCTCAAATTGACGATCCAACAAGGCCGCAGGGAGTCTAGCGACTGAGGCGTTATGCTTCTCACCCACCCACCCCGAGCTGCCGAGACAGCTCCTTCACCGGTGGGGTACGTCGCCGAGAGGCCGACGATTAAAAACGGCTGCTCAAAACGGTCATCCAGCGAGGCCGCAGGAGAGAAATAACCGGAAGCGTACCCTCTGGGGTACGTTGAGGATTATTTCGATCCGAGAACGAAGCTGGGGATCGTTTTCAGCAGCCGTCAAGATCGAGCGCAGCGGAAGCCTATGTAACTATTGCGCGTCTCAGGGGGAAGCTTGAATCGCCCGTAGGTGAGCAGATACTTGGGCAGATCCGACCAAGAACCGCCACGCAGCACTTTGAACTGGCCGTTTTCCGGACCAAATGGATTGGCCTCCGGACTATGCTCGTAATAATTCGCACTGTACCAGTCAGAGACCCATTCCCCTACATTTCCGGCCATCTGATACAGGCCGTAAGGGCTCTTTCCTGACTCATACGACTGCACCGGCATCAGCACCTGACTGTAGCTAAAGCGCGCCCCGAGCGCGAAATTCGCGACATCGTTCGTCGGGACCTGATTGCCCCAGGGATATAACCGCCCATCGACACCACGTGCCGCCTTCTCCCATTCGGCTTCAGTCGGCAACCGCTTCCCTTTCCAGCGGCAATAGGCATCGGCATCATGCCAATCCACGCCGATTACGGGCCGGTCGCTGTGAGTGACCGGACTCACCGTCTCCCACAACCATGGAGCCGTCCGGCCCGTCGCCATGAGAAACGCGCCATACTGCGCAGTCGTCACCTCATGCACGTCCATCATGAACGCATCGAGCGTCACACGATGCAGCGGTCGTTCATCCTCCAGCGCCTGCGTGCCGGCTGCCCCCATCTCGAATGGGCCTTGAGGAATCGACACCATCAGCGTTTCCGTGGGAAGCGGACGCTCCAGAGCCTGTGATCGCCTGAGCCGATCCAACTGCGCCTCACTTAAAGAAACGATGCCTGCCAGCATCAGAAGGATGCTCAAAAAGGCCATCCAACGCGGCCGCAGGCGAGAGAAAACCGGAGGCGTAGCCTCTGGGCTACGTTGAGGATTTTGTCGAGACGAGAACAAAGTTGGTGGCCTTTTTCAGCATTCTTCTCAATGGATGATGCCGCCAACGACCCAATGCCGATCATCCGGCACATCAATGAGGAGCCGGGTAAGATTCATCTGAGCGAGCTGAGAACCGATTTCATCTTCCGTAAATGCCGCGAGCAGCGAATTGTAAAAATCACGACGCAGAATATCGGGCGCCCCACTGGCATACTGCTCCACGATGGCTTGCGCGGCCTCGGGCGATTCGGGCCGCAGCAGATCCATGACCAGCACCGGCGAGCCCGGCTTCACGAAGAGCCTCAGCTTGTGCCAGAACTGCAAGGGATTGGGCAGGTGATGAAGCAGGCTATTGGAGACGGCCGCATCGGCCTGGTTGGCCCCGGCAAGATCCTGGAATCGTTCACAGCGCACAGACACCCGGTCCGACAGATCTGCCTGACGAACAGCCTGCCCGGCTAACTCAATCATCGGCCTCGACGCGTCGATGCCAGTAATGCGACAGTCGGGAAGCGCGCGGGCCAAACGCATCGGAATGTCGCCCGGCCCACAGCCAAAATCATACACATGGCCATGGGAAAACTCCGGGAAGTACTCTCGGAATAGCTCGACGAAGCGCTGATTCTCTGAGGAGAAATCCGCCTCGGCATAGGCCTTGGCTTGCAGAGGATCATCCATCAATTCCGGTTCAAGGATACGTGACGTCATATGCTCACTCCGTGGATCGGCCGGCCTTCGCCTGAACGCTCACCTGATCGCCAGGCCGAACGACACCCTCCTTCAGCACTTTGGCATACACACGGCTCCACCCCGGATACTTTTTCTGCGATATGCGCTGATAGTCCCCATCGTGGAACCATTGGGCATTATGACTACAGGGCGATGTATAGCTCATCACTTCCAATTCGACATCGGGCCCGACGGTGAGCCGTACGCCCGGCCGTATAAGTTCCCAGTCCATTCCCGCCAGCGTCAAATTCTCTCCGGAGAAACCCGGCGCGATGGAATGGCCCGCTTGCTGTAATTGCGCAATCACGTCCAACGAATACAGACAGACCGCGCGATCAGGGCCGCCGTGGACCTTCAAGTTACGCTGGCGATCTCCTTCTATGCCCTGCACAGTCACGCGAGCCTCAAACACCGGTCTCTTCGGCACTCCTCCGTCCGAGACGCTGATCTGATGAAGGTGGGGATAAGGCGGTCGTCCTCGACTCATAGTCTATTCCTGTCCTTCACAAGGCTCAGATCGACCAAGTTCGAGCGCCACCCAGCCCTCTTGCTCCCGCCGATGGACCGGATAGAGTCCCGACGAAGCATACCGCGCCATGACTTCCTCCACCTGCTCAACCAACAGACCTGAGAAAAAGAGTCGGGAACCGGCCATGCCATAGGCGGCCAACTCATCGGCCAGCAGCAAGAGCGTCTGCCGATCGATGTTCGCGACCACCAGATCCGGCCTCATATCCATAGCCACATCGGACAGCGTCCCGCAGATAAGTTCCAACTCCGCACCGAACGCGTTCTGGCCCGCACACTCCCGGGCACAGTCCACCGCCACAGGATCGATTTCGACGCCGACAGCCGACCGCGCGCCGAGCCGCAAGGCCGCCATCGCCAGAATGCCGCTGCCGGATCCGACATCGAGCACCGCCTCGCCCCCGTGAATCAGTTCCTCCAGCCACTCCAGCAACATGCGGGTCGTCGCGTGGTGGCCTGTCCCGAAAGCCTGTTTGGGATCGAGAATAATGTCGAGATCGCCGTCCAGCAATGACGCAGACTCCCAACTGGGTCGAATGACCAGCCGGCGCCCGACCCGGAGCGGCTTGACCGACTGCGCCCACTGGCGATTCCAATCCTGATGCGGCAGATCCCCGACATGGACGGTCCCGCTGCTTTGCCCGGAGGGATCGAGTTGATCCAGCGCCGCACGGACCTGCCCCAACTGGTCGCCACTCCACTGATCCCGAGACCAATAGAGATGGGTCACCCCTTGATCCTCCCATGCGCCCCGCACATGCGGATCGCCCAGCAACCCGAGCAATTCCCCGGGATCCACCGCACTGCGAATACTCACGTCGATCCATTCCAGCATCATCGTTTCGCGCTCTCAATCAATTGACGAGACCAATCCCTTCCCAGTATGGTCGATCTCATCGTGAAGTCCGACCACACCGCCACCCAACGCGAACACACCCTCACCCGTCTCCTACAACGGGGCGAGCGCCTGCACCGGCTCGGCACGCAGGCCAGCACACAATTCTCCCGCTGGCGAGGCGTCCTATTTCTGACCGGACTGCTCATCACCGTCGGTCTCTACCGGCTGGAACACTACGATGCCGGTAACTGGTCGCTCCTGTTGTTCTTCATCGGATTTCTCACGATCGCCGCGTATCATAACAGGCTCGAACACCGGATTCATCGGCTCACGCTGTGGTCCGGGATCAAGCGCCAACACCTTGCCCGGATTCGCCTTGATTGGCAGGCGCTCCCTCCGTGCTATCCTGTCACGGCGGACGCCCATCTCTACGCGCGCGACCTCGACCTGATCGGACCGCACTCGCTCCTCCATCTGCTCGATACGACCACGTCCACACAGGGGCACGACCGGCTCGCATCCTGGCTCCTCACTCAACCGCCGGACGAGCAGATCTGGCAGACCAGGCAACAGCTGGTCAGAGCACTGACTCGATTGACCGGCTTTCGAGACCGGCTGAACGTCCAAGCCCGACTGACGGGCGAGGCTGAAATCAACGGACAACGCATGACGGCGATCCTGCAGCATCACCTGCATCTCCCCTATCTGCACATCGTCCTTCCGATCCAGGCCGTACTCGCTGCCATCACCCTGATTCTCGGCCTTGGCGCGCTGCTCAATCTCTTGCCGGCCTATTGGATGATCTCCTTCTGCCTCTATGCGGTGATCTTTTTTCAGACCGATCAGGGAGAGGAATTGCTCGAACATGCCGTCGGCTTGCATCACGAAGTCGAGAAGCTGGGCACCGTCTTACAGTTCCTGGAACAACGGGCCCGGAAGTCTGGCTCTGCACTCGCCGCGACCTGCCGCGTGCTCATAGAAACGGATAAGGCCCCGTCGGCGTTGATTCGCCGTCTGGCCTGGGTACTCCATGGCGTCAGCGTCAAAGCCCATCCGCTGGTTCATCTCGTTTTCAATGCGCTTTGCCCCTGGGATCTCTTCTTCACGTTTCGCCTGCAGCAGTTTCAACGGCGGATACAGGACCTGCTCCCTCTCTGGCTGGATTGCCTCGCCGAAGTCGAAGCCGCCTCGGCCCTCGCGACCTTTGCCTATCTCCATCCGTCTTACGTCTGGCCTGATCCAGCGAGCCCTACGGCGCTGACCGTCACCCGACTCGGCCATCCGCTCATCCCATCGCAGCACCGTGTCACCAACGACATCTCCTTCGCGCGCTGCGGCACCATCTATCTGGTCACCGGTTCGAACATGTCGGGCAAGAGCACCTTCCTCCGGACGATTGGCATCAACCTCTGTCTCGCGCAAGCCGGGGCGCCGGTCTGCGCACAGCGGTTTGCATGGACCTGGAGCCGTCTGGCCTGCTGCATTCGCGTGGACGACTCGTTGGATGCGGGCTTGTCCTTCTTCTATGCGGAAGTCAAACGGCTGAAAGCGCTCCTCCAGGCGACGGAGGATCGGAACGCTCCCCCGGTGCTGTTCCTGATCGATGAGATTTTCAAAGGCACCAATAATCGCGAGCGGCTGATCGGCAGTCGCGCCTATGTGCGGGCGCTGGCAAGAGGCAACGGCTACGGATTGGTCACGACCCACGATCTGGAACTCGCCGATCTTGATCAATCGATTCCCGGACTCACTAATTGTCACTTTCAGGAAACCGTCTCAGCCGGCACGCTGCAGTTTGACTATCAGCTTCGCCCAGGTCCCTGCCCGACGACGAATGCCTTGCGGATTATGGAACTGGAAGGGCTGCCGACGGACCGCCCGCCTGAATCATAAACACGGGGACGCGTTTCATTGCATCCAGCTCACCCTGACGAGGGGGAATACCCGCATTCCTTCGCTCCAAGCGACGTTTTCTTTGACCTCAATATGAGCTTGCCCCATAGTTATGCAAACAGTTGCACTTCACCCTGGCGTACCGCATGACTACTCCATCGTCGCATCCGCTTCGCGGTCTCTTGATCGCACAGTTTTTCGGCGCCTTTAACGACAACGCCTGGAAACTCATGGTCGCGCTCCTCGGCATTCGCCAGGTCGCGACGACCATGGCGCCAGGCGCGGATCTGGAATCGGCTTCTCAATCGCAAACGACTCTGACCTTCGTCATCTTCACCCTGCCGCTCATGCTGATCTCGCTCGTGGCCGGCGTCGTCGCGGACCGCGTCAGTAAGCGTACAGTCATCGTGTCCATGAAAGCCGTCGAGGTCGGCCTCATGGCCGCCGGAACGGTCGCCCTCTTCATCGATCCGGCCGGAGGCATCCTGCCGCTGATCGTCCTCGGCTGCCTGGGTGCCCACAGCGCCCTCTTCAGTCCGGCGAAGTACGGCATCCTGCCGGAGATTTTGCCGCATGACCGGCTCACCCAGGGCAACGGCATTCTTGAATTGAGCACCTTCCTCGCGATTCTTGGCGGCACCGCCGTCGGCGGAATGCTGCTGGATGGCGCAGGCTCTGCCGCCTGGCTGGCTCCGCTGGCACTCACGGTGTTCTCCCTCATTGGCTTCGGCGCATCACTGACCGTCCCGGCCGTTCCGGCCGCCCGCACAGAGGGAGGCATCGGCTCCACTCTGGGCGGTGCCATTCGGGCCGTCCGCTCCGACCAAACCTTGTTCCTCGCCATTCTCGGCTCCGCCTTCTTCTGGACGATCGCCAGCCTGGTCGGCCAGGATATGTTGGTCTATGCCAAGACGGCGCTGCATCTCTCAGACTCGCTCTCCGGCCTCCCCCTTGCGCTCCTGTCGATTGGCATCGGCGCCGGCGCAATGCTCGCAGGTACGCTATCCGGTGAGCGTGTCGAGTACGGATTGATTCCGATGGGCGCCTTCGGAATCTGTACGTTTCTCCTGCTGCTGGGGCTCTTGGGTCCCGGACTCTACGGCACACTCATCTTGATGGCGGGGCTTGGCTTGTCCTGCGGACTCTTTGTCGTACCCGTAAACTCGTTGATCCAGTGGCATGCCCCCGCCGATCGACGCGGCAGCATTATTGCCCTCTCGAATACATGTACGTATAGTGGCGTACTCATGGGATCGCTCAGCGGCGGCGTTTTTGCTTCACTCGGCCTCTCCACCACCGGTATTCTCCTCGCGGCGGCCGCGGCGACGTTTTTGGGCACGCTCTGGGCCCTGTGGCTGGTCCCCAGCGCCTTCGTCCGTCTCATTCTCATTCTCCTGACGAAAACGGTCTACCGAGTCCGCGTCGTCCACCCCTCGAATGTGCCGCAGACCGGCGGAGCGCTGTTGGTGCCCAACCACATGTCGCTGGTCGACGGCTTCCTCCTGATTGCCAGCCTCGATCGCCCGGTCCGCTTCGTGGTCGATGCCGCCTATGCGACCCATCCGTTGTTCAAATGGGTGATGGACATTATGCGGGTCATCCCGATTTCCTCTTCCGGGGGACCGCGGATCATCCTGCGCGCGCTACGCAGCGCCGGTCAGGCGCTGGACGACGGCGAGATCGTCTGCATCTTCCCGGAAGGGCAAATCACCAGAACCGGGACCCTGCTGCCGTTCCGCCGTGGCTTCGAACGCATCGTGAAAGGCCGCACGGTTCCGATCATTCCGGTCCATCTGGATCGCGTCTGGGGCAGCCTGTTCAGCTTCGTGAAAGGACGTTTTATCTGGAAGCTTCCGGAACAGATCCCCTATCCGATCACGGTCTCCTTCGGCGCGCCGCAGCCGGCCGACACCCCGGCGCACGAACTCCGCCGACTCGTGCGCGAGTTGGGCGAAGCCGCCTGGACGCTCCGCAAAGCGGATCAGCAGCCGATCCACCGCCCGGTTATCTCGGCCTGGCGCCGACATCCCCTTACGTTCGCGATGGCGGACGCCGCACGTCCATCCATCACCGGACTCAAAGCCTTGCTCGGCACCATTACGCTGGCACGTGCCATGAAGCCGCATTGGAACGCGCAACGCTATGTCGGATTGCTGCTGCCACCAAGCGTACCCGGCGCGCTGCTCAATGTCGCCGCCGCATTGACCGGAAAAACCAGCGTCAATTTGAACTACACCGTCGGTCGGGTCGGGCTGGAGTCGGCAGTCGCTCAGGCCGGCCTCAAGACCGTGCTGACCAGCCGCCTGTTTATCGAGAAGGCCAAGCTCGACATCCCGGGAGGCGTCACCATTTTGTATCTGGAGGATATCGCCAAGACGATTTCCGGCAGCGCACAATTCATCGCCTTGCTGCTCGGACTCTTTGCGCCGATCGGAATCCTGGAGCGCGCCTGCGGACGCGAGCAGCCGATCAGCCTGGACGATCTGGCCACGATCATCTTCAGCAGCGGCAGCACTGGCGAACCGAAAGGCGTCATGCTTTCGCACTTCGCCATCAACTCGAACGTCGAAGGCGCGGGGCAGGTCATCCACATCAGCCAGGCCGATCGCGCCTTGGGCATCCTGCCCTTCTTCCACTCCTTCGGGTATATGCTGCTCTGGTTCTATGCGCGTCACAACACCGGTGTCGTCTTCCACCCGTCTCCGTTGGATGTCGGGGCCATCGGCGAGCTCTGCAGCAAGTACCGCATTTCCCTGCTGGTCGTCACTCCGACCTTCTTGCAACTCTATTTGCGCCGCTGCACGCCGGAGCAATTCAGCTACCTGCGTGTCGTGCTCACGGGGGCGGAAAAACTCCCGCTTCGCCTCGTGCAGGCATTCCAAGACAAGTTCGGCATCGCCCCCGTCGAAGGGTACGGTGTGACAGAATGCGCCCCCGTCATTTCATCCAATTGTCCGGACTTCCGCGCCTCCGGTTTCTATCAGGTCGCCTCGCGCCGCGGCACCGTCGGCCAGCCGTTCCCCGGTGTGTCGGTGCGCATCGTCGATCCCGAGACCTGGGCCATCCTGTCGCCCGGCCAGGCGGGCATGCTCCTGGTCAAAGGTCCGAATGTCATGAGCGGCTATCTGGGCCGCGAAGACCTCACGGCCAAAGCCATGAAGGACGGCTGGTACATCACCGGCGACATTGCGACACTGGACGAGGACGGCTTTCTCACGATCACGGATCGCCTCTCCCGCTTCTCGAAAATCGGCGGCGAGATGGTCCCGCACGGGAAAGTTGAAGAAGCGCTGCAACAGGCGGCCGGCGCCGAGCTGCAAGTCTTTGCCGTGACCGGTCTCCCGGATGAGAAAAAGGGCGAACGGTTGGCCGTGCTCTACACCATCGACGAGGCGACCATCCCGGCTGTACTCGACAAACTCGCCGCCAGCGGGTTGCCCAATCTCTTCATCCCGGTCAAGAGCCAATTCGTAAAAGTCGACGCGCTGCCGATCCTCGGCACCGGCAAGTTGGATCTTCGCGGGGTCAAACGGATAGCCATGGAGCGATTGGCTGCGGATGGCACCCGCGGATGACCTCCCACTTCGTGGAACGTCACGTGCTCCTCATGCTCGTCGTGATCGGCCTGATCCTTTCAGGTCTCAACCCGAAACATCACGGCGTCTGGCTCCTGGAGGCCTTCCCCGTGCTGATCGGGATTCCCATCCTGATCCGTACTCATGACCGGTTCCCGCTCACCCCCTTGGCGTATCGACTGATGGCCGGGCATGCCATCATTCTCATGATCGGGGCCTATTACACCTATGCCGAGGTCCCCCTGGGCCGATGGGTGCAAGACGCCTTCGGGTTTACGCGCAATCACTACGATCGTCTCGGACACCTGGCACAGGGTTTTGTGCCCGCCATCGTAATGCGCGAACTCCTCCTGCGGACATCCTCGCTGCAACGAGGGGGCTGGCTCTTCTTCCTGGTCTGCTCCACCGGCCTCGGGCTCAGCGCCTTCTATGAACTCTTGGAAGGCGCCAGCGCGTTCGTATTCAACCAATCCGCCACAACCTTTCTCGCCACCCAAGGCGACGAATGGGATACGCAGTGGGACATGACCATGGCCCTGATCGGCACGATCACGGCGCAACTGCTGCTCGCCCCGCTGCATGATCGACAGCTTCGCACTCAATCCGGCTCACAGATGAGTTCACACGCCCCGCCAATCACGGTTGCCGGGATCCTACTCGCCACCACAGTCGTGTTCGACCCGGGCCCCGTCATAGCCGCACCGGCGCTTGACGGAACGATGCCCCCATCTACTGCGCAGATCGGCCGGTCACCATTGCGACGCGAACCGCTCGGACTCTTCGACGGGTCGGCCTTCACCGCCACGACCGGTCGATGCAGCGACTGCGGCACGCCGCCGCAAGCCCTGTGGTATTTTGCCGATGAAGCCATTGCGATTCCCCTGGCGCAGGAGCAACAAGGGGTCGCCCATCAGCCGCCCTTTCTGGTGTGGCTGGGTTCTCCGGAATTCATTCCCCGCGCCACCCTCGGACCGGAGCAGACTCATCTCGACATCCCCGACATCGGCTCCATAGCTCTTCGCCTGGCGCCGAAGCTCCCGGCCAATCAGTCGTACTACAATGACGCCACCGCGCGCTTTTTCACCTCGCATCCATTGCGCCTGCGCGGCCGCACCATCTCCACAGCGGAGGGATCTGCGTTCGAAGCCCGCACTATTTGGCCGGCGGACTATCTCCTCACACCCGATCGGGCGCGCACGGTCGCCGCCGATGACCGAACGATCTCACACCTCATGGAAAACACGGACGGGCTTCCCGCAGACACCATCACGACCCGCCTCTTGTGGGGGAAAGCAGACAGATCATGGGCCGGGAAGCCGGTCCTCGGCGCCATTCTGAACGGCGCGCAAGGCGACGACGACGAGGCCCACGGGGGACACTTCGGCATCGTCACGGGACGCGTCGGCCCTGATGGCGAATGGGCCGACTGGATGGTGAACAACTTTTACGACGCCGACGTGGTCAGCGAAAAGGGCATTCTCCCCGCGATGGTCCCCATGGACAATTACCTCATGGACCTCAACAGCGGGCAATCCTACTATCGGCCGAGCGCGCTTCTCGTACTGGTCTTGAAACAAGATCGCATCCCGGCTGCCTATCAAGCCGCCATCCAGGACGTGTTTCGCCGCTTTTACCGGCACGAGCTGGATTACGATCACTCGCTGCTCAACTGCGCGGGACTCAGCATCGATCAACTCCGCACGCTCGGCTGGCAGATTCCTCACCAAGGCGCCAGCAACCGGCTGAAGGCGACGGCGGGCTATGTCTACATGGCCGCCTCAGATCGCAGCCTGACCAGCGGGCTGAAGGTGTATCGCTATTTTTCAGAGGAACTCACCCGCCTGCTGCCGCGGGTCACCTTTGAGGCGATCGGAAACGATCTCCTCCACCTCCTGCAGCCATCCAATCTGCAGCGAACACTCACCCCCTTCGAGCACTGGCTGACGGAAGATGTTGAAGCCGTGCTCTATGTTCACATCCCGCAGATTCCCTCCAGCCGTGCGATGGGCACTTCTGCCGTGGCATCGCTCGATGAATATCAGCAGCGCGTGCCATCAGACCGGTCGAAGTGGAAATCGGTCCCCGTGCCGCCTCGCCCGTTTCCACCTGAGCTGCGCGTGGCTCCGGCGCCGGTCGAAGCGGCAACGATTCCAGGTGCTGTGCTCGCACTCACAGCCGGCTGCATGGTCGGGTTGGTCTGGCTAGGCCGCCTCCTGATCCGTAAGCGATAGCCACGTTCGTCTGTGAAGACGGCGCGGTCGGCTATCGAACAAGGGCGATTTGACTTGGCTTTCCGAGTCGGCATGCTACGCTGACACAGGCTTGCAGGAGTCCGTAGATCGCCATGGCCAGTATCTATCAACTCAAATCGGCGTTTCAGAATGTCCTGCGCCCCCTCACTCGCGCACTGGCCGCGGCGCAGGTAACGGCCAACCACGTCACGCTGGCGGCCCTGGCACTTTCCTGCCTGATCGGTGGCGCGATTGCCTCGCATCCTGACCAGACCTCACTGCTTCTGCTCCTCCCGGGAACGCTGTTCGTTCGCATGGCCCTGAACGCCATCGACGGCATGCTGGCGCGCGAACATAATATGAAGACGAAAATCGGCACGGTCCTGAACGAACTGGGCGACGTCGTCTCCGACACGGCACTCTATCTGCCGTTGGCGCTGGCCACGGCCTTCAATCATTGGCTGGTGGTTGGTATCGTTATCCTGGCCGTGATGGTGGAGATGGTCGGCGTCGTGGCGATTCAGATCGGCGCCGCTCGCAATTATGCCGGCCCGATGGGCAAGAGCGACCGGGCTTTCGCATTCGGACTGATCGCGCTCCTGCTCGGACTGGGGGTGGCAGAAGGAACCTGGGTGACCGTCACATTGTCCATCATGCTGCTGCTCTCGCTCTTCACAATCTACAACCGTGCCAGACTGGCGTTGCGAGAGAGCCCCCGATGATGCTGTCGCATCTCACACCATCGGTCCTGACGGCCCTGGGCGGAGTCCTCGGCATTCTCGTAGTCGCCTCGCTCATCGCCGCGCTGCTGAAACGGCGGCATCCGGACAAGAATTATACGGAGCTGATCCAGCGTATCCGGTCTTGGTGGATCATGATCGGGATTTTTTCCGGCGCCATTCTCCTCAGCCGAACAGCCTCAATTTTCTTCTTTGCCTTCGTCAGCTTTCTCGCACTGAAGGAATACCTATCCCTTATCCCGACCAGACGCGCGGATCGCCGCGTGCTGTTCTGGGCCTATGCCGCGATTCCTTTCCAGTACTACTGGGTCAACGAGCACTGGTACGGCATGTTCATCATCTTCATCCCTGTGTATCTCTTTCTCCTGCTGCCCATGAGGATGGTCATCATCGGGGACACCAAGGACTTTCTCCGGGCGGCCGGCACGCTGCACTGGGGCCTCATGACGATGGTCTTCAGCCTCAGCCATGCGGCCTTCTTTCTGGTCTTGGACGGGGCAAGAAATCCGGCCGGCGGCGGCGCGGGGCTGGTCCTGTATCTTATCTTCTTGACGCAGTTCAACGACGTCGCCCAATACGTCTGGGGAAAGCTCACCGGACGCCATAAGATTATCCCGAAGGTCAGCCCCAACAAGACCTGGGAAGGGTTTCTCGGCGGAATGGGAACGACCATTGCCTTGGCGATGCTCCTGGCACCTCACCTCACCCCCCTGACGCTCGTCGAATCACTGGGTGCGGGGCTCCTGATCGCATTAGGCGGTTTCATCGGCGACGTGACCATCTCGGCGTTGAAACGCGACATCGGCGTCAAAGACAGCGGCAGCCTGTTGCCCGGCCACGGCGGTATCCTCGACCGGATCGACAGTTTGACCTACACCGCCCCGCTGCTGTTCCATTTTGTCTACTATCTCCACTATTGAGGGGCCCCGTGTTCCAGCAGCTGTTTTTCCTCTTAATCGTTCGGCCTCTCGTCCTGGTGGTGCTGGGGCTCAATGTCCGTCATCGCGAACGGATCCCCGCCAAGGGGCCCGCTATCATCGTCTCGAACCACAACAGCCACTTGGACACCTTAGTCTTGATGACACTCCTTCCATGGCCGCTCTTGCCGCGCCTTCGGCCTGTGGCGGCTAAGGACTATTTTCTTCGCAATCGTCTGCTGGCATGGTTTGCCTTGAACGTCATGCACATCATTCCGCTTGAGCGCGAGGTCATCGACCGACGCCAGGACCCGTTAGCCGCATGCTCTGAGGCCTTGCAGAACGGAGAGATTCTGATCCTTTTCCCAGAAGGGTCGCGGGGAGATCCGGAGCAGATGGGCACCTTGAAAACAGGCATCGCCCATCTGGCCAAGCGCAACCCTGAGATTCCCATTACACCCATCTTTCTCCACGGCCTCGGGAAAGCCCTGCCCAAAGGGGAGGCCATCCTGGTCCCGTTTTTCTGCGATGTGTTCATTGGGGAGCCCATTCGTTGGAGCGGCGATCGAACAAGTTTCATGATAACGCTCGAACAAGAGATCAAAGCCCTAGCGGATGAAGGATACAGACCTGCCTGGGAATAAGTGGCGACTTCGGATAGGATAAGAGGCATTCAAGGTGACTACTGGACCCACTAAATCATTGGTCGATTGTCATGTGCACCTGGCCGCGCTGCCCGACGGCGACAACGGCTGCTATATCTCGCCGAAGATGCTCAAGAGCCCGCTCTTTCGCTTCCTGTTTTGGAAACACGGCCTCTCCGTCGATCGCCCGCGTGAAGCCAATGAGAAGTACCTGGAAGATCTACTCGTTGAATTACGTGCCTCTAAGCATGTGCAAAAAGCCGTGATGCTTGGGATGGACGGGGTTTACGATCACAACGGTCGACTCAACGAGGCCCATACCGACTTCCTCATCAGCAACGACTACGTCTTGAAAACCGCCCGGGCCCATCCCAATGAATTGCTCGCAGGCGTGTCGATTAATCCCCAACGGCGGGACGCGATCGACGAAGTTCACCGCTGCGCCGATGCCGGCGCGGTCCTGGTGAAAGTCCTCCCGAACGCCAAGCAGTTCGATCCGGCCAATCCCAACTACAAACCCTTCTATCGCGCATTGGCCGAACGCAAGCTGCCCTTCCTGAGCCACGTCGGCTACGAGTTCAGCCTCATCGGGAAGGATCAATCGGTCGGCGATCCTGAGCGACTGCGTGTTCCTCTCGAAGAAGGGGCCACCGTGATTGCCGCCCATGCCTGCAGCTATGGATTGATCCTCTATGAAAAGTTTCTGCCGACCTTGCGCGACCTCGTGAACCGTTACCCCAATTTCTATTCGGACATCTCTGCTCTCACGCTGCCGAACCGATTCAGGATGCTCTTGCACCTGCGCAACTACCCGGAGGTACACGAGCGCCTGCTCTTCGGGACCGACTACCCGCTCTCGGTCTTCCACATCGCTGCCTGGGGACGCGTCGCCTTCGGCACGTTGCGCAAGATGATACAAACCAAGAACCGTTTCGACCGGCAGGTTGAAGTGTGCAATGGACTGAAACTGGGCTTCCGCTCCCTCGGCGACATTCTTCCCCATTCAACGATTCAATCGATCCGGTAGTCAGGTGCACCGATGGACCGCAATCAGATACTCGCCTCGCTTCGCGAAAGGATTCTCGCCTTCGCGACATCACGAGTATCGAGAGACCATGCCGAAGATCTGACCCAGGAGACGCTGGTCGTCCTTCATGAGAAGTACCCCGCGGTCACCGACTTGACCGAACTGGTCCCCTTGGCATTTCAGATCTTGCGGTTCAAGATGCTCGACGCCCACCGCAAATCCTTCCGGCGAGGCGAGTACAATCAGGAGTCGGTCGAGGAATTGCCGCTGGCCGATCCCGGCGATGATCCGGCCACTCAGCTCGACCAACAGCAGCGCGTGAACCGTTTACTCGCCGCGATCATGCAACTCGGCGAGCGCTGCCGGGAACTCTTCAAGTGGAAACTGGAGGGGAAAACCTTTCCCGAGATTCAGAAGATCATGGGGCAACAGTCAATCAATACGATCTATACCTGGGACCTTCGATGCAGAAAGCAGCTGTTGGCGGCGATGGACGGCAGCTGGGAATAAACCATGGCTGAACACGAGCTTGAAAAACTCCTCGGCGGTTTCGCGGCGGATACGCTGACGCCGGAGGAACGCCGACAGCTCTTCACCGCCGCCATGCAAGACCAGCAACTCTTCAATGCCTTGGCCGACGAGCAGGCACTGAAAGAACTGTTGACTGACCCGGCTGTGCGACGCCGTTTGCTCCAATCCTTGAATAATACAACTCCGGCGCCTGCAGGCGGGTCGGCCTCATGGCTGGATTGGTTCCGACGACCCGCCAATCTCGCACTGGCGGGAGGACTGGCCACGGCCGTCTTCGCAGTCGTCCTGGGCACCAAGCTCTATCAGGACAGTCTAAAACAAGCCGTCCAAACGGTTGAGACTGAAGCAACACCATCTGCCGCGCCATCCGTTCCTCCGCCCGCACTGTCCCAGCCGTCAGCGGCCAAACCGGCTGAATCAAAGGCACAGGCCCAGGAGAATCAGGGCCTCTCAGCAATCGCGGCGAAGAAGGACTCACTGGCTGATACGAGTGTCACCCGCGAACGATCAGCCACCGCACCACCGCAGGCAAGCGTTCCGGCTGATATCCTTCGCGACAATGCGCCGAAGAAGACACAACAAGAAGAAGATCGAAAGCAAACAGCCGCACCGGCCATCTCGATGGGGAAGCCCCCAGACGATGTCGCGGCAATAGTCCAGCGTCCACTCTCCGCCGGCTCACCACCGACAGCGGCCATGCCTGAGGCCAAGACAGCACGGACGCCGGCCGGAGCATCCTTGTCAGAAACCAGCCCCGCGATCGCCGGCGCACGAGCCTTGTTTTATGGCACCGGCGCCGATACTGGGAGAATTGCCCAAGCCCAGGAACGCGCCATGAAGCCCCTGGCCGAAGCCGAGCCGCAGACGAGTCCGTTGAAGCGCAAACTCGAAGGGCTCTCCCAGCTCGGCAAAGCTGCTGCCCCTCCAATACCCGACAAGCCCCTTGGGCTCCGCTACAGCTTTGTGATCCGGACTCCCGACGGACATGACCAGGAAGTCAATGCAGCCGCGGCTTCGATGAGTTCAACACCCGTGCACATAACCCTCGAACCCAATCAAGACGGCTACATTCAGGTATGGCGAAATGTGGGATCGGCCAACACCCAACTGCTGCTGCCACAGAAAGACAGCGGTCATATTTCGGAAAAGATTCACGCCGGGCAACGGCAGCGCCTGCCATTGCCGGCTGACAGCGGCACCGTGATCGTCCGTCTGTCTCGCGTCCCGTTCGGGCCCATCTCAAGACAAGAGGCCGCGCTCCTCAACCGGGTTGCACCAAACCAACTCCAGGAATCAGTCACCGCCTCAAGTCCAACGGGTCCGCAGGAACAGTCCACTTACATCGTCAGCCAGGATCCCTCCCCCACCGCGCAAATCGCTGTCGACATTCTGCTGACCCGCCAGCAATAATCCTTACTCACGACGCACGCGAAGGGCGCATACTTTTCCTATGCCGACAGAACAACCCAGCTACCAGGGCCCTGCATTCTTGTCCTACGGATTCCGCCCGTTCTTTCTGAGCGCGGCCCTGTTCGCCGGCATAGCCATTCCTGTCTGGGCGCTGATTCTGTCTGGATGGACGGATTCACCCTTCCGCTATGCGCCGCGCGATTGGCACGTACACGAGATGCTCTTCGGCTTTCTGCCCGCCGTGATCACCGGTTTCCTCCTGACCGCGATGCCGAACTGGACCGACCGGCCTCCGCTCAGAGGCACGCCGCTGCTGGCCTTAGTGACTCTCTGGATGGCCGGACGTCTGACGATCGCCATGCCATGGCCGACGCCGCTGGTTTCGGCTCTCATTGATGCGGGCTATCTGGCTGTGCTGGCCGCCATTGTCTGGCGGGAAATCATAGCGGGGAAAGCGTGGGATCGCGCACCGATCGGCATCGTCATCAGTCTCTATGCAGCCGCCAATATCCTGTTTCATGTGCTGGCGCTGAGGGGGTCAGAGACGGATCTTCCGGAGCGGATGGCCGTCGCGCTCATGATGCTGTTACTGGCGCTCATCGGGGGGCGTGTGACGCCCAGCTTCACCAGCGATTACCTGGCCGAACGAGGCCTTCCAGACCAGCTTCCATCCTTTTCCCGATTCGATGGACTGACGATTCTTCTCACAGTGATCGCGGCCCTGTCCTGGGTGGTTCAGCCGCAAGCCGGAACAACGGGATGGTTCTTGAGCATCGCAGGACTGGCCAACAGCGTCCGTCTCGCCCGCTGGCGCGGGTGGCTCACATGGCGCGAGCCGATCGTGCTGATCCTGCATATGGGGTATGGCTGGCTCGCGTTCTCGCTGCTCATCATCGGCGGATCGATACTCGGATTCGGCCTGAAACCGGCTGATGCGGTGCACGCGCTGACGACCGGCGCAGTCGGTGCGATGACCCTGGCGGTGATGACCCGCGCCAGCCTAGGTCATACCGGACGACCGAAGCAGGCTGACCGCCTGACTATCGTGATCTACATGCTGGTCAACCTGGGTGCGCTGCTGCGAGTCTTCGGGCCAATGTCGGGTCTGCCGCCGAATCTCGTACTCGGCGCAGCGGCGGCATTCTGGAGCGGCGCCTATCTTCTCTTTGCCGCCTTGTACGGCTCCTACCTCATTCGCCCCAGCCTCGACGAGTAAGGCCGTTCACACCCTTTCTCGTTCGTGGTTCAGATCCCAGGTCTCACATCTGACGTTTCACGTCTCACGCATCAGGTTTTACGGCGGTCCGTTGCGCAACTCCGTGCCATGCATCCTGGCGAAGAGATCCCAGTCGAACTGTTTAGGCGCCACGGCATGGAGCGGGATCGCTTCGATCGCCCCGCGCTCGCGATAGGCCATCATGCATCCCACCACATCCTGCGGACGTTCCACTAATCGATGGACCGTCTCATAGGCCAAATGCTGGGCGATGGCTTTGTCTTCCGGGGTCGGCGGAGCGCCCCGCAACGTGTGGCCGAGAATGGTAGCCTTGGTCGCGAGCGTCAACGGATACTGACCGGGCCTTGCGTGGCGCTGGGGCCATCCTCCGATCGCACCGGCCACGTAATCGACCAGGCCATGCACTCCTCCCTCCCTATGATGGCGATGGGGGGTTCGTTCGGCCACGACAAACAAGTGGCTCTTGTTGGGCACCCCCAACGTGCGCTTCAGCGTGCCGATGATCACCTCATCGATATAGGCATCGGGATCGGGATGTTCGTTGACCAATAGGCCCTCGGCCCTCGCTTGATAGGCACAGGCGAGCGCCAGATGCCCCGATCCTGCGCCCATCACTTCAACGAAAAACACGCTTCCCATGGCGGCACTGGTTGCCTTGAGCGACTCAATCGACTGATCCGCCAGGGCCATGGCGGAATGGTAGCCGAGCGAGATGGTGCCCTCGAGGTTGTTGTCGATCGTGCCGGGGATGCCCACCACCTGCACGCCGAACCCTTCGTAGATCGCCCGCGCCCCACGGAAACTCCCGTCTCCTCCCAGAACCACCAACGCGGCGTCTTCCAGAAAAGGCGCGAGGTGCCCGACCGCCGCCCGCTGAACCAGTTCGTCCTTGAAGTCCTCGAAGCGGCTGCTGCCGATGGGACTGCTCGCATGACTGCTCATGCCGCGCGTATCCTCTTCCGTCACCGGTTCGATCCAATTATTAGCGAGCCCGAGGAATCCGTGCCGGACGAAGTGAACATCCAGGCCGAATCGAGCCCCCTGCACATGCAATTCTTTCAATGCGGCGCCGGCGCCGGCGAAGTCTCCCCCCGAGACCAGCGCCACGATCCGTTTGATCTGCCGAGGTTTCAACGTCACCCGGTCTTTTCGCACCTGTTCGACCGCCATCCAGGAATCCCGCGAGACCCGTTCCCGCTCCGATAGTCCGACCGCCGTGGAATAGCCGGACAAGTGCCCTTTCTCAAACGTCAGCAGCACGACATTGTCCTGACTCTCTTTATAGTCGCTGAATTCGGTGAAGGCTTCGTGAAAGGGGCGCGCGTCCAGATAAATCATGAGGGCCCGCAACGTCGAACTGTGCGTATAGAGGCACGCCACCTGGCCCTGATGCGCCTCCCCCATGTGATGCAACCCATCGATGACATCGACGTAGAGATCAAAAAACGAATTCCCACCGGGATAACAATACAGGGGATCTTTGATCAGCCGTTTCGCAGTGGGCACATCGACGCCGAAGGCCTTGGCAAGTTCCTGAGCCTCCACCGTTTTTTCGACGCCGGTGATCCACCCGAAATCCGACGACTCCAACGCAGGCGCATAGGCCGCCCCGGCCGGAGGAAGCGGATCACGCACCAGCGCAGCCCCCACACGCTCAAAGAGTTGCCGCGTGTTCGGGCTCCGGCTGATGAAGTGAAGAAACCTGGCGGGATCCAGGTAATTGGACAAATGGAGAAAATCCAGCTGTTGACCGACCACGCCGACCATCCGGGCCAGTGCGGTCCCCACAGCGTCGGCCCGCGGGATGCCCCGTTCAGGATCCAGTTGATTCGCCAACCGGCGACCGACCCGGTGCGTTTTACTCTCCACGCGGGAAATGCCATGACGCATGGTAAAGAGCACGGTGCGACCGGACAATTCGCGAGGCAGGAGCCAGAATCGTTCATCGCCCAAGTCGAGCACGATACGCCCGTCCGCCAGCTGTGGCGTAAGCTGCGCACGCGGGACGATCGCCACCGGACGCCGCTGAGTCGGTTTCAATACGGATCCGATCGGCGCCCGCATCAAGGGTTGGAGCGCGCCCTCCGCAAGCACACGGTTCCAGGCGGCAAAAAACACCAGCGGGTCACCGGCACAGGCGTCATCAATCAGGGCTTGCCTGGCCGATCGATAGGCTTCGGCATCGGGAAATCCAGCGTGAGCGCGGTCGACAAACGCCGTGATCTGCGCCATCGCCTGGCGCGCTTGCGCGGCACGGTCGTTCGCAGGGTCATTCGATGGAGCTGGAGCGGCCGGCGCCGATACGCCGTCGATGGCCGGCCGGCGCGCGAACTGCTCTCCGTAGGCCAGCAGGCCTTCAATCGTCACGAAATCGAGCGAATCTGTGGTACTCTGCATGCCCCTCCTTCACCTCCGGGTAGTTGGCCCGACCACCAGTGGGTGGCACACAGCACCGGGCGTGAACGAGCGCATCATTGGGTGTCCGCCGATTCTTGTCAAGGGCCGAGGAGCGTCCTATGCGAAAAGCAAAGATAGTCTGTACGATCGGGCCCGCCAGCAGTTCGCTGGCGATGTTGGATCGGCTCATTGCATCCGGAATGGATGCCGCCAGGCTGAACTTCTCCCATGGGGCTCATGACACCCATGCAGCCGCCATCGCGACGATCCGCCAGGCGGCGGAGCGCCGCCAGGCTGCCGTCGCGATTATCCAGGATCTCCAAGGACCCAGGATTCGCGTGGGCGACTTACCCGATGAGGGGATCGAGGTAACCACGGGCCAGTCGGTGCGGCTGCAGACGATGCTGGCGCGGTCCGGCGGTCAGCTCGGCGCCCAATCCGTCGCCAGGGCGCACTCCGCCATCCCCGAAATCCCGGTCACCTACCCTTATCTTGCCCGGGACCTCCGACCCGGCGCGCGAGTCTTGATCAACGACGGACTGATTGAACTCATGGTCGATCGCATCGCCGGCGGAGCCGTCGAATGCACCGTCGCCACCGGCGGGACGATCACCTCGCACAAGGGAATCAATTTACCGGGCACCATCGTCAGCGCGCCCACCCTCACCGACAAAGACCGGGAAGACATCCGGTTCGGCATCGCCCACGGCGTGGACTACCTGGCGCTCTCCTTCGTCAGAGGACCGGAAGACATCCTGGCAGCGCGGGCCTTGGTCGCTCAATGCGGCGGAACGGTGCCGATCATTGCCAAGATCGAACGGGCCGAAGCCGTGACCGCCCTGGACGCGATCCTGGACGAAGCGGACGGGGTCATGATTGCGCGGGGGGATCTGGGCGTGGAGATGAGTCCTGAAGCCGTGCCGCTGTTGCAGAAACGTATCATCATGGAAGCCAACCGCCGCCGCCGCCTCGTGATCACCGCCACGCAAATGCTGGAGTCGATGACCCAAGCCCTGCGTCCCACCAGAGCGGAAGCCTCAGATGTCGCCAATGCCGTGTTCGACGGCACCGACGCGGTGATGCTGTCGGCTGAAACGGCCATCGGTGCGCATCCGGTTGAAACCGTCCAGGTCATGGATCGCATCATTCGCGCAGCGGAGGAAGGTCCCGAGCCGGGAGTGAGACCCAAGCGTCACACCGATTGGGGGGACATGGCCTTCCCCGAAGCGATCTGTACCGCAGCGGCCTCGGCCGCCAAAGCCATCAACGCCGGCGTCATCGTCGCCTTCAGCGAGCGGGGCACGACGGCGCACCTCATCTCGAAACAACGACCCGCCGCACCGATCATCGCCTTCACCCCGTTTGAGCCGGTCAGGAAACGGATGGCCCTCTATTGGGGCGTGCGCCCCTACACCATGCCGCAGATCGAACAGACCGATGCCCGTGTGGACGAGGCCGAGCGACGACTGAAAGCGGAGGGACTGGCTAAAACCGGAGAACGAATTGTCATCCTCTCCGGGACTCGCATCGGGCAACCGGGGGGCACGAATCTGATCAAGCTGCACGTCGTAGGATAAGCGGCGTGCCGCACTCACGGTAGACGGCCGCTGAGAGATCAGAGCGCCAAGCCGGTTTCCGCATATCCAACCGATCACGGACCCAACGGCGCTGAGTTACGGAGAGAACTGCCCGATCGACAACCCTGCGATCGCCGCAACACCGCCCACACAGCAGAGGACGAAGCCGACCGCGCCTGCCACGAACCAGGGACGAACCGGCGCGAACTCGATCGGCGTGAGCCGGTCATGCAACTCAACCGGCCTCCGCCACCACCATGACGGCAGCGTCATCCGCCGCTTGAGTGCGCGGTACAAGACCACGTGATACCACAACCCCGCTGGAATCCCGATCAGCAAGCCTCCGGCCAGGATCCACAGTCCGAACTCAATCATGATCTCCGGCGTGATCGCCTTCGCAATCAAGCCGATCACCACGACTCCGACTAGACTGGCCAGCACCAGCAAGAACTCATGCATGGGACGGATTGTACCGGAATCTCTCTGCGCGGGGGGAGAGGCGATCGATATTCCGCTAGTTCGAGAGACATCCGATGAAGAATCTCATGGTTGAGTTCGGCTGGCGTAACGACCGAGAGTGGCCACAAAGGGAAACCGCAACATCATAAAGAGATTCAAGCAGACCGGCGGGCCGAGATGTTCGAGGCCGATCTTCATCCCCAGTTGCCCCAAGGCCGGTTCCGCGCAGTAGGTGCCGAACAGCCGGTCCCACCAGGGCACGTTGAATCCATAGTTGCTGTTGGTTTCTCGCACGTCGGTGGAATGGTGGATGCGGTGCATATCCGGTGTGACGATCACATAGCGCAGCACTCGATCGAGCCCCAATGGCATCCTTACATTGCTGTGATTGAACAGGGCCGTCGCGTTCAGCACGATCTCAAAGATGACGACCGCCAGCGGCGCGACACCCAACATCAATACCGAGAGTGCCTTCACGCCTGTCGAGATGATGATTTCGACCGGATGAAACCGTACTCCGCTCGAAACGTCCAAATCCAAATCCGAGTGATGCATCATGTGGAACCGCCAGAGGATCGGCACGTAGTGGAAGACTTGATGCTGCCAGTAGATGATCAGATCGAGCGCCACCACCGCCAGCCCGAATTCGAGCCAGACGGGCCCCTCGACCCAATTCAACAATCCCCATTCACGTTCCTGCGCCATGGCGGCGACAGCCACCACGCCGCCCATGAAGAACAACCGCGCGATGACCGTATTCAATGCGACGATCGTGAGATTGCCGCCCCATCGGCAGAGCTTCGACGCCGTCAACGCCCGTCGCGGCGCCAGCAGTTCCCACGTGGCCATGATGACCAGCACGGAGAGGTACGCACCCACACGGACCAGACCTTCTGTCCCCATAGCCCCCTCCTGCTCATGCTGCCCCCGATGAATCCAATGCTCACAGATCAATGGCCTCTGAAGCCCTACGGAACTCACACATCACGACAGATCTGTGAAAGGACCAGCGCCGGACCACGAAACCTGACTACACCTTTACCAATCGACCTCGAAAAGCTAGAGGCCCAGATCTGAGAGCCCCGGATGCTCGTCCGGACGGCGGCCCAACGGCCAGTGGTACTTGCGGTCCTTTACGTCGATAGCCAGATCGTTGATGCTAGCAATACGACGCTGCATGTATCCGTGCTCGTCGAATTCCCAGTTCTCATTGCCGTAGGACCGGAACCAGTTCCCAGCATCGTCATGCCACTCATAGGCAAACTGAACCGCAATCCGATTGCCATGAAACGCCCACAGCTCCTTAATGAGCCGATAGTCCAGCTCCTTGCTCCATTTTCTGGTCAGGAACTGCACGATGGCGTCGCGTCCGGCAAGAAACTCTGCGCGATTGCGCCAGACGCTATCCTGCGTATACGCCAGGGCTACTCGCTGGGGATCACGGGTGTTCCAGGCATCTTCGGCCATGCGGACTTTTTGGGGGAGGTTAATTGGGACATTCTGAATTTCTTGTCCAAGAAACGCTCGGTCTCCTGAAGAAATTCAGAATGGACTTCCCAGGCTTTTGCGGACACAGTTAAGCCCGTTCCGACACGGCTTCAAACGCCTCCGGACTGACCCCGCTCAGATGGCTGTGCCGACGAGTGCGATTATAGAACAGTTCGATGTAATCATAGATCTCGGCGGTGG
>JAURZE010000008.1 GCA_030653545.1 Nitrospira sp.
ACGGAATGTACTTCGCCATCCCGCGATCGGCGCACACCTTGGTCAAGGCGGCGGTCAACGTGGTCTTCCCGTGGTCCACGTGCCCGATCGTCCCAATGTTCACATGCGGCTTCTTCCGCTCAAATTTCGCCTTCGCCATAAATCAATCCTCCCTAAAAAAACATGATGAGTGAATAGTGATCAACGCCGGATCAGGAACCTCGGCCTTCATCACTCGCCACCCTGCGCCCATCACGGCTCCACATGGAGCCCACGACGCGAATCGAACGCGTGACCTCGTCCTTACCAAGGACGTGCTCTGCCAACTGAGCTACGTGGGCGTTGCGGTCCATCATCTACATTCCACCCCTGACACACATCTCGACTCGATGGAGCGGGCGATGGGATTTGAACCCACGACAGCCAGCTTGGAAGGCTGGAACTCTACCACTGAGCTACGCCCGCCCGAATATCGTCGTCAGTCCTGTCGCAATCACAACCCGCTACGGCCTGCTATACTTTCCGCGATGCACATCAACCCAACAGACCGACGCTGGTGGGCAGGCAAGGATTTGAACCTTGGAAGACATAAGCCAGCAGATTTACAGTCTGCCCCCTTTGGCCACTTGGGTACCTGCCCGTTCCAACTCGCCTGCGTATGCACCCTACAAAATTCAAATCAAATTCAGCGAATTATCTCGCCACATTCATACTGAAAAACTAGAGTAAGCCTGTCCGCACACAGCTCTCTCCCCTCATCGAGGAGGAGAAACAGCTGATCTGGCGAACAAGGCTATTTCAAGAAACGCTGGATTCTATTGACGAAGTTGCGCCATGTCAAGAGGAGAAATGGCCTCTCTGCCATTTTTTTCTCCCTACGAGGTCGCGACTGGACAAGGCCGGCCAGGCGAAATATTTTTGATCTGACCAACGGCCCTCTCGGCCGCCCCGATGAATTTTTCTGGCAAACCAAGCACTTGCTTCATCAGACGCCGACTTTCCTCCAGCGAAACCTGTGACCCGGGGGCAAGAAATCGCTTCTGTGTCACCCGTCGCTCCTCGGGATCTTGAGGCACGTAATACCCTCGGAGCTCACCTGCCTCAATGGCCCGACGAAACCGAGCCACCCACTCTCCCGAGAGCTGCGGGGACCCGCCCATAGATCGCCCCCCCTTCTTTTCAATCTCCACCTGATTCCAAATAGCCCACCCGACAAATACCGCCCAGGTTTCATTGAGGGCTTCCCAGGCTTCAGAGTCGGACAGGTAGCGCACCTCCGTCTCCTGAATCCGTTGGACCACCGGTGTGATCGACACCTCCCGGTACCGGCACACCTGCATGTCACGCGCAAATGCGATGAACTCCTGCTCCGGACCCGGCAACGCCCCGCCGGCCTCCCTCGACTCAAGATAGTCGATATAGGCATGGAACAACTCGTGATACAGCACTTCCAGCTCTTTGGACGTCATCGTCGTGAGCGGCCGCACATCACGCCCTGCCGCGTGGAACGAAAGCGTCCGGTTCAACACCATCCGATGCTCACCCGGATGATACTCAGCCGCATACGTGCGCAGATCGTCGAATTCAAACTGCACAAAGTCCGGGGGCATGGCCTTCAGAAAACCGGTGGGCAATCGAAGCGTGGTCGCCCCGCCGATGAGCTGTTCCCACATCCGGGCAGCCCCCGAGGCCTTCTGCTCCTCGGCCGAGGACGAGATCACCCCCACGGCGCAGAGCAGAACCAGGCTGACGAGAACCATGAAGGATCGTTGAATCAGGGAGCCGCGCATGCGACCTCAGAAAGGATAGAGGGCGGGATCGTCATACCAGTGCACTAACAGACTGCGGAAACGCTCGATTGTTGCACTACGCACCGCGGCCAACTCACTCGCCGCGTCGGCGCCGGAATAGCCCACAGGATGCGGAAAAAGTCCGCCAGCGGCGTTCTCGCATCGCTCAGAGGCTCAACGTACAGCGCAGAGTACGATTCGCCTCTTCGCTTGCTGCGGTCTTGCTGGACGGCCTTTTTGCGCATCCTGCTAATAGTCCTGATCGCGATAGCTCCCCCAGTTGCCTCGCCCGCCCTCTTCGACCAGCGCCACCGTGTCGAACAGATCGGAAGAAACATGGTCCAGGAACCGGGAAGGCTTCGACAACAACATCCCGCTACTCTTATCGTACACGTTGATAGGATAGGTCAGGAAGAGATGGCGCTTCGCCCGCGTGACGGAAACATAGAACAACCGCCGCTCCTCCTCCAAATCCTCGTCATCGACAAACGAGTAGACCGACGGAAACCGTCCGTCCACAATCCAAATGACAAACACCGCCTGCCACTCTAACCCCTTGGCCGAGTGAATCGTCGAGAGCACCATCCGCTCATCGTCCCGGTCAGCCCCATCCACACCCGAGGCACTGCCGTCCGGCGGCTCCAGGGCCAGATCGGCCAGAAACTCATTCACCCCGGGATAGCCTTCGGCAATCGTATGCAGATGATCGAGATCCCGCGTGCGCTTGGGATAGTCGTCGTACTGTTCTTTCAGAATCGGAAGATAATACTCGTAGATGTGATTCACCTGCTCCGACGGCGAGCGATCATCCGCGCCCGAAAGACTCTCCAGCGTATTCGCCAGATTCTTGAGCCCCTGGCCGGATCGGCCGCTCACCCCGCGCAACACATCGAACGGCTGCCCGCCCTTTACAATCGCCGCCAACAGATCGTGCGCCTTCTTTGGCCCGACCCCCTCCACCAGCATCAGCACCCGGTTCCAGCTGACCGTATCCAGCGGGTTCGCGATCACCCGCACATGCGCGAGCAAATCTTTCACATGCGCCGTCTCGATAAATTTGACCCCGCCGCGCTTGATGAAGGGCAGCCCTTTGCGCGACAGCTCAATCTCCAGATCGAAGGAATGAAAGCTGGACCGGAAGAGCACCGCCACTTCACTCAGCGGCACGCCCTCTTCACGCAGCTCCAGAATCTTCTGCGCAATAAACCGGGACTGCGTATTCTCGCCCGCCGCTTCCACCAGCGACGGCAACGGCCCGTCGATTTTCCGCGTGAACAGCCGTTTCGTATACTTCTCCGCCGCCTCGTCGATAATACAGTTCGCCAGATTCAGAATCGGCTGCGTGCTGCGATAGTTTTCTTCCAGCTTATAGATCTGCGTGCCCGGAAAGAGCTGCGGAAACTCCATGATGTTCTTGAACGTCGCCCCGCGGAACGCATAGATCGACTGGGAATCGTCCCCCACCACCATCACATTATTATGGGTGGCGGCCAGCTTCCGGACCACTTCAGCCTGCAACCGGTTCGTATCCTGATACTCATCCACAAGGATGTAGCGAAACTGCCGCGAGATCGTCATCCGCGCCGTTTCGTCCAGCAGCAACAGCTGCCGCAGCATCACCAGCAGATCGTCATAGTCGAGCAACTGCTTCTGCCGCTTCGCCGACTGATAGGCCGTCTTCAAGCGGCTCAGGTCTTCGATGTGATCGGCAAAATGCCCGAACTCGTCGAGAATGATCTCTTCCAGCGAGCGGAGCGTATTCTCGCTCTTGCTGATCATCTCCATAATCGTCCCCTTGCGGGGGAAGCGCTTGTCCTTTTCATTCAGCCCGAGCTGCGACCGGACCAGCGCAATCAGATCTTCCGCATCACCGCGATCCAGGATGGTGAAGCCCGGCTCCACCCCGATCGACCGGCCGTAACGGCGCAGCATGAGATTCGCAACAGAATGAAACGTGCCTCCGCACACACGCTCACTGCGTGCGCCGATCAGTTCGCCGGCCCGCTGCAACATCTCTTGCGCCGACTTGCGCGTAAATGTAAGGAGGAGAATATTCGATGGATCGACGCCTGAATCAATGAGATAGGCCACGCGATAGACCAGCGTGCGCGTCTTGCCGCTGCCCGCACCGGCAATGACCAACGAAGGGCCTTCGCCCGCCGTCACCGCCGCCAACTGCTGCGAATTCAACGCCGCGGCATAGTCGATCGACAGCTTGCGCGGCGCAGCCTCATCCTCAGAGCGTTTAAGAACGTACGTTTTAACTTCTCGTTCCATGAGTGACCAGGGGAAGGCCGAGCGACATGATACCAATCAGCGGGCTGGGCTGTATAACACACCGCTGGAACCCTTCTCAACGAGCATCCCCCGCACGCGGCCCCCAAACCACCCCTTTCATCCCCAAACATCTCTCCGCTATAATCGCGCTCCTTGAACAGGAGCACATATGGGAACCGCCAATAAAGAATATCAAGCGCAACTTCGCCAGCTCGCAGAACTCATGCTCGCCGTCTCGGGCGAATCCGTCACGATGATGAAGCGCAACGCCCCGGAGCAGGCGCTGAAGCTGAAGCGGCAGGATGAGTGGGGCATCTATCTCGAATTCCTGAAGGTCATGTTCAATCTGACCGACCGGCTGACGGCGCTGCACATCCCGATCAAGGATCAGTTGGAATTCATGAACGGATTGGAAGACGCAGTGACCACTCAATTGAAGACCGTGTTGGAGCCGGCATTCGGCAACAATGCCGACCAGATGGAAATCGTCCTGACCGTCGGCAACGCCGTGGCGGAAAGCCGCGACCTCTACGAGAAGTACAAGTTCCTCATCACGGAAGACTCCAAACCGAAGAACGAACTCTTTCAGGCCTTCGCTGAGCGCGTCGCCCAGACACTGGGAGCCCCGCAGAACGGCCAGGTCATCGCCGCCGCAACCTTATGCGCGAGCGCCATTATTCCCGCCGTGAGCGCCGTCCTGCAGGGACAAGCGCCACCCACAGCCGCACCATCCACGCCGACTCAGCAACCCGTAAAAGCCGCCGGCAACGGAGAGCCGGCCAAGAAGGGTCCGACGGGGCAGGACATCAAGCTGGTGAGCCTCATGTCGAACGTGAGCGGCGAAGAGGTCGAAACCCGCTGGGGCCTCCATCCGCGTTTCCGCGGGGATCTCACGCCCGCCGAACTACAGCAACTCACCAAGCTCCTGAACCGAGTTGCAAAAATCCTTGGCGAACGCTACGCCGCCGTGGCATTCTCCGAGGAATGGAACTCATGGCACAAAACCGGACACGCCTGACCGCTTCTCACAACACAGAAGCACTCCATCCGAACGTTCCGACCAGCGCACGCCGTGCGGCGGACATGCTCGGATTTAGCCTCATAGGCAGCAGGATGCTCAGAAAGGCCGACCAGCCAGGCCGCAGCGAGCGAAGAAGCGAGGCGTACGCTTCGGTACGTTGAGTCTCTGAGCGATGCGAGAACGCTGCTGGGGAGCTTTTTCAGCATCCTGCAAACTGTCTCACGCAAAGGAGCACATGTGGATACTGTCGAGAACTCAAATCCTATTTCCAAGCACCTCCCGCAGAATCTGATCCGGCTGGCCGAACTCTCACAAAACCTCTGGTGGAGCTGGACACTGGAAGCCCGGCAGCTGTTCGAACTGATCGATCCGACGCTCTGGTACTTCACCCATCACAATCCGGTTCGTCTGCTCCAGGAAGTGAAACCCGAACGGCTCCAGCAACTCGTGCACGATCCGACGTTTGTCCGGCACTACTCGGCGGTGATGAAAAGATTTGACGAATACCGACTGGGCAACGGCACGTGGTACGGCAAGAAGTACGGCCATCCGAAGAGCCCGTCCATCGCCTATTTCTCGGCGGAATTTGGCCTGCACATTTCCATTCCCATTTATAGCGGAGGCCTGGGCATCCTCGCGGGCGATCATTGCAAAGAAGCGAGCGATCTGGGTGTCCCCCTTGTAGGCATCGGCTTTATGTACCCGCAAGGCTACTTCCGTCAACGGATCACGCCGGAAGGCTGGCAGGAAGCCGCCTATGCCCCGTTCAACCGCGAAGAATCCCCGATCCGTCCGGCCCTCACTCCGTCAGGCGCACCCTGCAGAATTACGGTCGTGATGGGCCATCGTACGGTCGCCGCACAGGTGTGGCGCGCCGAAGTCGGACGCATCGTGCTCTATTTGATCGACACCGATGTCCCGGAAAACAACCCCGAGAATCGGGCACTGTCGGCTCGCCTTTACGGGGGCGACCAGGAGATTCGCCTCTGCCAGGAAATCCTTCTGGGCATCGGCGGTGTACGCATGCTACGGGAACTGGGCATCAACCCGACCGTGTTCCATGCCAACGAAGGACACTCGGCGTTTCTGACGTTGGAACGTATTCGTGAATTCGTCCAGAAGGGATCGACCCACGCCGAGGCCAGTGAACTGGTTCGCCAGAGCACGGTCTTTACGACCCATACCCCGGTGCCTGCCGGACATGATGTGTTCCCCCATCATTTAATGGATCGTTACTTCGCCGGCTATTGGGAACAACTCGGATTGAGTCGCGAGGAATTCCTCCGGCTGGGTGAAACACCGGAATCGCGCGGACAGGGTTTTAATATGACAGCGCTGGCCATGAACCAGGCCGCGCACGTGAACGGCGTGAGCCGCGAACATGGCCGGGTCTCCCGCGAAATGTGGCAACACCACTGGCCCGGGCTCGCGACGGACCTGGTCCCGATCAAGAGCGTGACCAACGGCATTCATGCTCCGACCTGGATCGGCCTCGAGATGAACCAGCTCTACGGCAAATTCCTCGGCCCGGACTGGGCCGAGCGCTGTGATGAACAAGCCATGTGGCAACGGGTGAGCGATATTCCGGATGGCGAACTCTGGGCGGTGCGCAAAACCATGAAGCGCAAGCTGATGCGATTTATTCGCGAACGCGCCCGGACCGGCTGGATCAACGGCCACCTGCAATCCTCGCAAGTCATCGCCCGCGGGACGCTGTTAGATCCCGAAGCCTTGACCCTTGGATTCGCGCGCCGCTTCGCGACCTACAAGCGGGCCACGTTGCTCTTCCGCGATCTCGAACGGCTGAAACGTCTGCTGCAAAATCATTGGCGCCCGGTGCAGCTCGTGTTCGCCGGCAAGGCCCATCCTGCCGATGAGCCGGGGCGCTACTTCATCCATGAGGTAGTGAATTTCTGTAACGACCACAAGCTCGGCGGCCACATCGCTTTTCTCGAAGACTACGACATGCACATGGCCAAATTTCTCGTGCAGGGCGTGGATGTGTGGCTCAATACGCCGCGCTTCCCGCTCGAAGCCAGCGGCACCAGCGGCATGAAAGCCGCTTTGAACGGCGTCATCAACTGTAGCGTGCTCGACGGCTGGTGGAAAGAAGGCTACAACGGCGCGAACGGCTGGGGCGTCGACCCGCTGCCGCCTTCGACCGACCAGCACGAGCAGGATGTCCATGACTCGGAAGAGCTCTATCGCCTGCTTGAACAAGAAGTCGTCCCCCTTTACTATCAGCGAGACCTCGACGGCACGCCGCGAGGCTGGCTCCAAATGGTGAAGGAATGTATCCGGACTGTCGCCCCGCAGTTCTGCACGAAACGTATGGTGAAGGACTACGTCGAGACGATGTACAGCGGAGCCGCTGCCCGCACACCGTCATCATGGTAAACGCCTCCGCGTTGGAACGGCCATATCGTGCGCCGTGGAGTGCCATTGCCGCGGCACTCTGCTTCGCCGTTATGGCCGGGCTGTTTCTCCTCTTTGCAGCACCGCTTGAAACCCGAGCGGCAACCTCTCCGCCTTCCGCCCAAGACAAAGACCTCCCCGCTCTCTTTAAAGCCGGCGACTACCCGGCGATCGTACAACGCTTTCAGGCGCTCCCCAAAGACGCCACGCCGTCAAAAGAGATGCTCCGCCTGGCCTTCCAGAGCTTTGTGAAACTCGGACGCGGGGAAGAAGCCCTGCCGTTGTATCCTCGTATCAAGGCAGACGGCCAACCGGACGATCTGACGTTGCTTCGCCCCCTCGCGCTCAGCCTCATTACCAGCCGCGTGCGCGATCAGAAAGAGCATGTGCGTATCGCCGCCTACACCGTTCTGGCCGAGCTGGGCCTTCCGGAAACCGGCCCGCTGTTGGAAGACGGTCTGTTGAATAGCTCGGTGTTGGTGCGCGCCCGCGCCGCCGAAGCGATCGGGAAGGCCGGCTTAGCACCCAGCTCGGGCGCGCTGAAACGGGCGATCAACGACGACGCGCCAAGCGTCCGCATCGCCGCCATGAATGCGCTGGGCGATGCCCGTGTCATGGAGATGAAGCCGCGGCTGATCGAAATCGGCAGAACAGAAGATGGCCCCGAGGCCATCTTCGCCTATGCCGCGCTCTATAAGATGGGCCAGACCGACATGCTCATCGACATCACCAATGCCGCCACGTTGCCGGACGCGGAAGTCCGCATGGCCGCGATCGGCGTGCTGGGCCGTCTGAAGCGGCCGGCAAGCCTGGCGCTCCTCAGTCAAGCCGTCTATGACCCCAATCCGTCGGTGCGCGCCTTCGCCGCCGGCGCGCTGGGCGAGTTCGGTTCCCCCGGAGGCGTCGCGCCGCTCACCCACGCGTTGGGCGATGAGATGGCCATGGTGCGCGGCGTGGCAGCCGGCAGCCTCGGCCGGTTGGGCCTGAAAGAAAATCGCCCGTTGCTCCAAGCCCTCACCAGAGATCCCAGCTTGCAAGTGCGTGCGAGCGCTGCGGAAAGCCTGCTTCGTCTCGGCGATTCATCCGTCCTCCTGCTCGCGGCCGATCTGGCCAGAAACCCGGACCCGTCCATTCGAAGCAGCGCGGCTCAGGCATTGAGCGCCACCTCGGACAAGGAAGCCTTGTCGCTGTTGCAGGCGTTGCTCCAGGATCAACAGCCGCTCCCGCGACTCATGGCCGCGAAGGCCTTAGGCAAGGTGTCCGGCCCCGTGATTCCGATTCTTCTCAAAGGCCTGCAAGACTCCGATGAGGCCGTGCGGATCGCCGCAGCCGGCAGCCTCCTGCAACAGACCGCACGCGCCGCACGCCCTACGCGGCGGCTTTAGCAGGCGGAGAACAACTCGGTTGCAACGCGAAATACCTGGCTGACGCTGTTCGTGAGGGATGAGGGACAGCATAACCGCAGGATGCTCAAACAGGCTGTCCAGCAAGGCCGCAGCGAGCAAAGCGGTGAGGCGTACCCTTGTGGTACGGTGAGCCGCTTGGTGAAGTGAGAACGCCGCTGGCAGACTGTTTCAGCATCCTGCCAGACAATCGGAGGCCCATGCTTAAATTTCTCGGAACCCTGATCCTGATCGCCGCCGCATTCGGGGCCGGCTACTTCGTCGGTCAGCGCCCGGTCGGCACGCTCCAGCACACCGTCTCTGACCTTCAAGAATCGATCACGAAACTGTCGCGCAATGTCTTGGACACCACACAGGGCATTGAGCGCGATCTGCGCCGGCGCCAGGGGCTCGTGGATGCGAAGTCCCGGGTCGTGCAAGCGAAGGCCAACCTGTTTGATCGAAACTTCGGGGACGCAGCGAAGGAACTGGGGGAAGCGGTCACCGTCCTGGAACTCGCGACCAAGGGCGCAAAAGCCGACCCTGCACTCGACGCGGTACGGGAGGTGGCCAGCACGTTGCGGGAAGTACGCTTAGAAGTAGCAATGGGGAAATCGATGCCGATGAAACGGCTCGACGAGATCCAGCTGAGACTGGACAAAGAGCTGAGCCGGTAGGCTAGGTAGGCTATTCAGAAAAGCCGGACAGCCAGGCCGCAGCGATCAAAGAGGCGAGGCGTACGTTCAGGGGGGTACGTTGACTCTCAGAACGAAGCGAGAATGCCGCTCGCAGACTTTCTCAAGAACCTGCTAGGCATTCGCCGGTTGGGAAACCGGCGTCTTCTTCCACTTGGCCAGGATCCGCTCGACACGCATCTTCACGACCATATCGGGATCCTTGAGCAACGGCTTGATCGCCTCACGCCCCCGGTCGTCGCCGATCGACTCCAAGGCGGCCGCCGCAATCAACCTGGTAAACCAGTCTTTATCCTGCAGCATGGCGATGAGCGGATCGATCGACTCGCTGTGTTTGATCCGGCCCAATCCCAATACGGCGCTCTGACGGACGCTCTCTTCTCTATCCTTCAGCGCGGCAATAAACTTCGGCACCGCCGGCTCGCCGAGTTCCACGAGCGCATTGATCGCGTCATCTTTGAACTCGTCATTGCGCAGCTGCACCATCAAGGGATCCAAGACCCGTTCATCACGGATCTTTCCGAGTGCCAGAATGGCGTACTTCCGCACATCCCAGTCGCGGAGCAGCTTCAATAGAATTTCGACAGCCGGAGAGCCGACCTGCCCGAGCGCCTCAATGGCCACTTCGCGCACTTGCCAGTCACCGTCGCGCAGCGCGCGCGACAACGGCTCGACGCACCGCTCGTCACCCATCTCGCCGAGCGTAATGACGGCTTCACGCCGCACCACCCAGTCCGGATCGCTGAGAAGATCGATCTGAATCTCGATCTCGTCCTTGACCTTCTCTTCTTCCAGGATGACCTGGTCGGGAGCGACAGCCACCAGTTCCTGGGAAGCCGCAGGGGTCAACGCCAGGTCTTCTGCCACCTTGTCGGCCAGCTCATCGCTGGCAGGAATGGCGTCAGGGGTCTTAGCGGACGGGGATGCTTGACGGGGGTGTTCCATAGTTCAATCCTACAACATTCGCTCGCACATCATAATGAACGGACTACTTCGCAGGGGTCGCGGCCTTCTTTCCTGCGGCATGTTTCTGCCTGAGCGCCAAGGACCGGCGACGGCGCTGTTCCCGCTTCAACCGCTTCCGCAAGGCCCGCACTGCGGCTCCGCCATCATCCGCCTTCTTGGTGGTAAGCTTCTTCTTCAACTTGGCTTCTTCGGATTCTCCTGCCGTCTTCTTCGCCATGCCGTCTGACTCCTCTTCCTCAAATCGATAATAGGCGTGATCTGCCCTTGAATTTTGACGACCCAGTGTAGAGGAGACCTTCCGGCACTGTCAACCGCGCCGACTCCCGTCGCTATCCGATGACAAGCGTGATGTTTTCGGTATGGGCCGTATGGTCGGCCGCTAAGAGGGACGGCACGCGACGAATACGCCGCTGCATTAACACGTCGGTCGGCAGAATGCGAGGGCGGGGCCTAGCCGAAGAGACGGGTAGCCCCAATGTGGAGACGGGAGGAACCCGGATGGCGAGCGGGTCAAGGTGATGGACGCTGAGGAGTGCGGATTGGGTCGAAGGGGCCTCTTCTTCCGCCAGGACAAAGTCCGGCCGACGGTCTCCGACGACTTCCAATTGAATCACGGACAGTCCGTTCTGGACCATGCCCAGCTTCACCGCTGCCGCCTGCGAGAGATCGAGGATTCGACCATTCACATAAGGGCCGCGATCATTGATCCGAACGCGGACATGCTTCCCGTTGGTCAAATTCACCACCCGCACCATGCTGCCGAGCGGGAGGGTCCGGTGCGCGGCCGTCAGGGCCTGCATGTCAAACAGCTCCCCGTTGGCAGCCTGTTTGCCATGGAACTGCTCCCCATACCAGGAGGCAATGCCCCGGTCCTTGATCCCGACATCCAGCCCTGTTTCTCCCTTGGGCACCCATGAGCAGGCCCCGAAGGACAGACAGAGGGCGGCCAAGAGAATCCCGGAAAGGCTGGTGCGCGGATGCGTCATACAGATTTGGTGTGTCATCTTCGCTCGATCCTCCACTTGTAGGCTAGGACGTCTGGCTCACAGATGTCAGCCTACGGGAGGTTGCCGACCTCAACAATACCGACTGAGTACTCCTCCCCCCCTACATTCGTACGGGGGAAAATCCCGTGCACATTCACAATCGGTGGTACAAGAACGAACAAAGCGGCATGTCTTCTGGAGAACGCGGTACCGCTATATATAGGGAGCGCGTGAGGAGAGTCAACCAGCAACCGGGGACAGGACTGGACCGAACAACGACCAAGAGTCCGGGAAGCCGGCCTGGAGCCGGCTTCCCGGAACGGGTGGCGGTTAGCGAAAGCGCAATGCGGTTCCATCAAATTTGGTCGAACTCATGAACTTTTCAAAGTTCCGTTCCAGCACTTCGCTCACAAGTTCCTCTCCGTCTTCCGGGGCATACCAGAACACAGTGTAGTTCCCCGTGTGACTGTTGGTGCTGGTGATCGAACTCCCGTCCGACTGGTTGGCCGCCTGAACGGTCAGTTTATTCTTCGCGGTGATGTCCGTGGATCCGACCACGCCATGCGCGTCAGCCGACAACTCAAGAATCTTCCCTGAGATCACCACATCCGCTCCCCCGGTCTGACTGGCAGAGGCGGCATACTGTGCCCGCCATCCCTTGCGCGCCAGATAGTCGGCGAACGCTTTGGCCGTGGCTTCTCCAATCGTCCCACTCTTGACGGTAAAGACCTGGTCGGAGCCCCAGAGCGAGTGACGAGTCCCCAGCTTGGTGCGGTCAGACCGGTCGTCCTGGAAAGGAATCACCACCACTTTGACCGAACTGACGGGAGCCGACGAAGTCGACGTTGCGACAGGTGTGACCCCCACATTCATCGGCACCGCTTCACCCTTTGCCGCACATCCCCCTAACCACACCAGACTCCCCAATAGAATTGCACCCCAAGCCATCTGTTTCACACGGACCTCCTCTGCGAGAAAAATTAAATGACGATGATCGAGTCAGCGACAAATCGTATTCGACTACGCGGCGAAAAACTCTAGCAGGTCACTCCCCAACTGTAAAGATTGCTTCTGCGGGTATCGCGGGCCATCGGTGTCGGCCGGTGCCGTATTGACTGATCCCGGCGGACTCAGTAAGATCCGAAACGTGATGACGATGTGCTCGTTCAGTGCGAGTGTACGGCGAACTCCTTCACAGTTGATCACCCCGACACGACATGCATGATTGACGTTAAGAACATTACCAAACGGTATGGGAATCTCACGGCCATCGACCGGGTCACGTTTTCCGTGGCCAAAGGCGAGGTGTTGGCTTTTCTTGGCCCGAACGGCGCCGGAAAGACCACCACCATGCGTATCCTCACCTGTTTCATGCCGGCCACCGAGGGCACAGCAAAAGTCGCAGGCTTTGATTGCGCTGACCAGCCCCTCGAAGTGAAACGCCGCATCGGCTATCTCCCTGAAACGCCACCGGTCTACCAGGAGTTCACCGTCTCGGAATATCTGACCTTCGTGGGCCGGATGCGCGGCATGGTCGGCAAAAATCTCACGACGGCCATCGATCAATCCGTTGAGAAGTTAGCCCTGGGTACGGTCCGCCATCGCTTGATCGGCAACCTGTCGCGAGGCTACCGTCAACGCGTCGGGTTGGCCCAGGCGGTCCTCCACGATCCGCCGGTCTTGATCCTCGATGAGCCGACCGTCGGGCTGGATCCCAAACAGATCATCGAAATTCGCGACTTGATTAAAAGTCTGGCCGGGTCACATTCCGTGATTCTCAGCACGCACATTCTTCCCGAAGCCACCGCCGTCTGCCAGCGGGTTGTCATTATCAGCGGCGGACGAATCGTTGCGGAAGACACCCCCGATCAGCTTTCTGCGCGGCTCCGGCATTCGGAAAAGATCTCTGTGACGATCAAAGCACCGCCGGACAACTGTCTGGCCAAGCTCCAATCCATCTCAGGCATTCTGAATGTGTTTCAAGGTCAGTCCGCCGGCACGTTCCTCCTTGAATGTGCGCTGGGTCAGGACAAGCGTGATGAGGTC
Organism: Nitrospira sp.; assembly: GCA_030653545.1. Lineage (NCBI taxonomy): Bacteria > Pseudomonadati > Nitrospirota > Nitrospiria > Nitrospirales > Nitrospiraceae > Nitrospira > Nitrospira sp. The sequence continues at coordinate 13,558 of JAURZE010000008.1, forward strand.
GCCCGGTTCATCATCGCCAATCAGTGGGGCCTCCTCGAATTACGGACGATCTCCATGACTCTCGAAGACGTGTTCTTGCAACTGACCCGCCATGAAGAGGGCATGACGCCTCAAGCCGACCAGGTGAGCGAGCTCCCCCAGGAGACCGCCTCATGACTCCGGTACAGGCCATTATCGCGAAAGAACTGCGCGGCTACTTTGTCTCTCCGGTGGTCTATGTGGTCGGCGCCATTTTTCTGCTCATCTTCGGATTCTTGTCCTATCTCTACGTGGTCTACGCCGGCTACCAGGCGATTCAACTGATGCAAATGCAAGGCGGTCAGGCTCAATTGAACTTGAACGACCTGGTCTTCCGGAATCTTTTCGCCAGCATGCGGTTTGTGCTCCTCATTATTCTGCCCATTCTGACGATGCGGCTCTTTGCGGAAGAGCGCAAACTGCGCACCTTCGAATTTCTGATGACCTCGCCGATCGGCATCAATGAGATCGTGGCCGGCAAGTTCGTCAGCGTCTTTCTTGTCTTCTTGAGCCTCCTCGGTCTGACCGGCCTCGTGCCGACGGTCCTGATGCTCTTCAGCGACTTCGACTGGAACCCGATTTGGACCGGGTATCTCGGCATGACCTTACTCGGCGCCCTGTTTATCTCAGTCGGCCTGCTCGCATCAGCGATCACGGAAAACCAGATCGTCGCGGCGTTTCTCAGCTTCGGCATACTGCTGCTCGTCTGGTTGATCTCGGGCTTGGGCGCCCTGTTAGGCGACACGATGCTGGGACAGATCATCTCCTATGTCTCGTTCATGGATCATTACGATCGTCTGGTGCGCGGCCTGATCGACACCAAAGACCTGGTGTACTTCTTCAGCAGCCTGGCCTTCATGCTCTTTCTCACCCACCGCGTGGTGGAATCGACCAGGTGGAAATGAGCCTGAAAGTCCTCCCGCTCGGCATCATTGGAACCGTGTTGGCCGTCGCCGGCCTGATCGCCTATAGCCTCAGCCCGGACCTGCTGTGGGCCGTCACCATTGCGGAAGGGCTGGCGCTCCTGTGCCTGATCCTCTTCTTCATCCTGCATTTCGACGCCGTGAAAGCCTTCTCCAGCCGTCGCTCGACCCATATGGGCGCGAACAGCCTGCTCATGATTCTGCTGGTCACGGCCATTCTCGTGATTGTGAACTTCCTGGCATCGCGCCATTCCATCCGGTGGGATCTCTCGGAGAATCAGAATTTTACCCTGGCGCCGCAAACCTATCGTGTGCTCCGCAGTCTTCCGCAAGAGGTGAAAATTACCGTCTTCACCCGCGAGAAAGATCCCGGCTATACCGGCTACAAGGAACGGCTGGAGAGTTATCGCCAAGCCTCGAATAAACTCACCGTCGAATTCGTCGATCCGGAACGGCAACCGAAGATCGCGCAGAACTACGGCATCTTCCGGACCGACACGGCCATCTTCGAGAGCAATGGGCAAACCATTCGCATCACCAGCCCATCGGAAGTCGAACTCACCGGTGCGCTGCTCCGTATCTCCAAGCCCGCCAAGAAACGCATCGTCTTTCTGGAGGGCCACAGCGAACGCAGCCTGGAAGACAAGGAACGCAACGGCCTATCACTGGCGAAAGAAGCGCTGAGCAAACAGGGCTATGACATCGGCACCCTGTCGCTGTTGAAGGACGCCGCCGTACCGGACGACACGGCCGTGCTCGTCCTCGCCGGGCCTCGCAATCAAGTCACCCCCGAGGAGCAGAGTCGGATTCAGACCTATGTGGACAAAGGCGGGCACCTGCTTGTGATGGTCGACCCGGATACCAAGGCTGACCTGGCCCCCCTGCTCGCCCACTACGGCCTGGGCCTGGGCCAGGGGGTGCTCGTCGATCTCCAAGATCGATTGGCCCAAGGGGACCTGACGTCCCTGTTGGTCCGCACTTTCACAGAACATGAAATCACCCAGGACCTGACAGCGGCAGTATTGTTTCCGCTCGCCCGTCACCTGACGTTCGACGAGCAGACGGGAAAAGACTGGGACTACGTGCCGCTCGCGCGGACGTCTCCGAATAGTTGGGCCGAGACCAACATGCAAGGGCGCGTCGTCAGCTTGAATGAAAAAGAAGATGTGAAGGGTCCGTTGCCGCTCGCCGCCGCGCTGTCGCCCAAGAAGGCCCCGGAGGAGGGAACGCCCAGGCCGGCCATCGTGGTTGTGGGCAACTCGACGTTCGCCACCAATGCGTTTTTCAACTTTCCCGGCAACACTGACTTTTTCTTGCACACCACCGGGTGGCTCGCCGAAGAACGGGATCTGATCTCCATTGTTCCCAAAGAGCCGGCGCTCCGGCCGTTCACTCCGAATCCCACGCAAGAGCGAGCCTTGCTCTACATTCAAGTCCTCTTCCTCCCCATCATGACCATGCTGACCGGCGTGATGGTCTGGAGAAAACGCCGCCGGCTGTAACCTTATGCGCTATTGGCCCACACTGCTGATGCTGCTGATTCTGGCGGGCCTGGGGGGCTACCTCTATTTCGTCGAATTGCCGGCCAAGCAGAGCGAAGAAAAGCAGGCAGTCGCACAACAGAGCCTCCTCCCATTCCCTGAAACCGACATCACCGGACTCACCGTCTCCACACTGCAGGGTGCGGTGGAGATGAAGCGCCGAGACCAGAAGGGCTGGGCGATTACCGCGCCGCTCCAGACCGACGCCGATACGCGGGAAGTGCAATCCATGATTCGGGCGCTCGTAACCGGGAAAGTGCTCCGCAGCGTCGAAGAAAAGCCCGCCGCGCTCGCCCCGTTCGGATTGGAGCAACCCATCACGACCATCACCGTGAGCGCAGGAGCCCTGCAGGAAACTTTATCCATCGGCGACAACGGCCCCCTGTCGTCGACCCTCTATGTCCATCGCCATTCGTCGCACAGCGTCCTCTTGACGGACCTGACCACGAAGAGTTTCGTCAATAAGACCCTGCTGACGTTCCGCCGAAAGGATCTGCTGCAATTTGTGCAAGCCGATCTCGACCGCGTGCGTCTGACCTACCCGACGACGGAAATCGTCCTCTACAATCTATCGAAGAACAAACCCAAGCCGACCTGGAAAATCCGCTACCCGATCGAAGCCGAGGCGGACCAGACGGAAGTCCGCTCGCTCCTGTTCAAACTAGAAGACCTAAAGGCGCTCGGCATCATCGACCCCGGCCCTGAACGGACCACAATCGCCAAGACGCTGACCGCCCCGAAGCTGAAGATCACGCTGCACACCACCGACGGGGACCAGACAGTGAAGCTCTATCAGCCCGATCCGGACAGCGGGGAAGCCTTTGCCGAAACCAGGCCGGATGCGCCGCTCTACCGGATCAACCCGCTGGTCATCAAAGATCTGTCGCGTGAGCTCTTTACCCTCCAGGACAAACGACTGCTGGGAGTCGACTATACAGAGATCGCGATGCTCTCCGTGAAGACACGAGATAAACAGTACGTGTTGGTCAATGAAAACGGCCAGTGGGTCCTCGAAGATCAACCGACTGAGAAAGTCAGCCAGGAAGCGGCCGATCTGCTCGTCAGCCGCGTGGCCAATCTGCCGGCAGAAGAACGGGTGACCAAACAACCGGCCGCCCTGGCCCCTTACGGGCTCGTTGCACCGACCGCGGAATTTGTCGCCACCGGAAGAGACGGCAAGATCGCCGGACGCCTCACGCTCGGCAACCAGGCCGGCAACCTCATCTATGCCACCGGCGAACGCCTCCAAGGCGTCTTCCAGGCTCGCCCCGATCTCCTCAATCAGATTCCGGCCAAGGCCGAACTCCTGGCCAAGTCCATCGAAAAGAACACGTCCGGACACTAGCACGAATACTCTCCGTGCTCACATTACCGCGTCTCAGTGCCAATCAACCACCGAGCATAGCTGTCGCCGACGATATTCCCGCTGAAGTTGATCCGGTTGATTTTTAACTGGAGAAACGATCGGGGGGATAATCCGCGCTAGTGTGGTGTCTCAATCATGGCTTTACAATGCTTGATCTTCTTCAGAATGTCGTCGACGGTTTTGGTCCACACGAACGGCTTGGGGTTCTTGTTATTGAGCCGAATGAACTCGTCGATCGCCGCAACCAACTCCG